>JAGNMU010000454.1 GCA_017991005.1 Gemmatimonadaceae bacterium
GACGATGCGCATGATGCCAACGCTGCAGTGGGCGGCCGGCGACACTAAGCTGGCCGTGCCGGGACTCTGGACCGCGTCTGAAGATTTTTCGTTTTTCCAGGACCGCGTGCCAGGCGTGTATTTCAACCTTGGCGTGACACCCAAGAGTCAGGATTGGCGCACGGTGCCGGTCAATCATTCCCCGCTCTTTTTTGTGGATGAAGGCGCGTTGCCGACCGGCGTCAAAGCCATGGCGGGGCTGGCGGTCGACTATCTGGCGGCGGTGCGGAAGTAGCGATCGGCGTCGCTTGCCGCGCGACCCGCGCTCACCGTTCATCACTGCGCTGACTCGGTTCGCCACGCACCACCACGATTTTCGAAACGACTCCGGAACTCCACCGTAGACCGGGCATTCCCCGCTGCGGTTGGCCGAGTTTCCGGAGTCGTGCATGTCCGTACCTCATCGCGTTGTCGTTCTGCTGCTGGTGATTTCGGCACCACTGCGCGCATTGAGCGCGCAGTCAGCCGACAGCGCCATTCCCCTGCGCGACGCCACACGCGAAGCGCACGCACTGCTTGCACGTGCGCGGACCGCTCGGCTGCGCCAGGACTCTGCGCTTGCGTCGTACACCGCCGCGACCACCCAACGTCTCTCATTGTTTGTGGGCGTTTCGGCGATGGGCCGCGAACGATTGGCGTATCGTCACGAAGACGCCGCACGGGTACGATGGCGGCTCGGTGAGGCCGTTCAGGTCGAGCTTCGCGGAGCGCGTTCGTTCGTCGGTGCATGGAGCGGAAACTTCGGCAGCGCCACCGATCGCGATCTGGCCAACGCCGTTCCCATTCCGTACTTCCCTGGACGCGAAACGCTCTGGAGCGGCGACGGCATGGTCACCGACTTTGTCGGCCAGGCGCAGAGTGTCCGCGACAGCATCAACACGCGCGAGCTGATTCATCCGCTCGCCGCAGGCGCGGAGCGTTGGTACCGCTACGCGATCGGTGATTCGCTGATGCTCACGCTGCCGGGCAATCGTCGCATCCTGCTGCGTGAACTCCGGGTGACCGCACGCGCTCCTCGCTGGAATCTGATTGTCGGATCGTTCTGGTTCGATGACGCCACCGCTGATCTCGCGCGCGCGGCCTATCGTTTGTCCGCACCGACGAATCTCTTTGCCGTCACACGCGATCTCCCGACGTCCAGGCGCGTACCGCGCTGGCTCGGCGCACTCATCTCGCCACTACGCTACGAGATCTCCACAATCACCGTAGAGTTTGGTCTGGTGGGTGAACGTTTCTGGCTGCCGCGCGCGCAGTATCTCGATGGCACCGCGCGAGCGGGCGGCACCCGTGCCACGATGCGTATTGAGCAACGCTTCTCGTACGCCGATGTCACCGGCCAACACGATGGCGTGCGGACACGCGGCGATGCCGACGACATCGCCGATACCGACGCGGCGAACGCAACGACAGACAGCATGCAGGTTCGTCTCGTGCGCAGCCGCCGATACGGTGGGGCGATCAGCGTGAACACCAGCGTACCGCGTGATCGAGAACGACTGCGCACGGCACCGGAGTTGCCGCCTTCCATCTTCGATGAGGGTGACGAAGTGTTCGATACCGCAGCGCGTGAAGCACTCACGCAGGCACTCGGCATGGGTCGTCAGGCCGACTGGGCACCACAAGCACCGGTGTGGCAATTCGGTGTGCCACTCACCCGATATAATCGCATCGAAGGCGTCTCCACCGGTCTCGCCGCCGAATCCGAACTGGGTGCGGGGCTCACACTCGGCGCGCTTGTGCGTGCGTCGTGGGCCGACCGACAACTCAACGGTGAACTGGCACTTGCGCGCCGAACGGGCAAGGCGAGTCTCGCCACGTCGGCGTTTCGTCGACTCGTTGCCATCAACGACTGGAGCAATCCGTTCACCCCGACCGCCTCGGTGCCGGCGCTGCTCTTTGGCCGCGACGATGGTGCCTACTATCGTGCCGCAGGTATCGAGATCACGGGTGCGAAGGAGCGCGGCACGACGCATCGCCGCATGCTCCTACAGTGGCGGCTGTTTGCCGAAGCACAGCACCCTGCTACGCTCGAGACCCGATGGGGTGTCTTCGGTGCGGCGAATGCTGTGCCAGACAATCCGGCGGCACGTGTGGCACGCGAAGCGGGGATATCGGCTGAGATTCGCACCGCACACGGCGACGACCCGCTGGGCTTTCGTATCACCACCCTCGCACGCGCCGAATTGGCCGGTGGCACGTTTGCGTATTCACGGGCGCTGTTCGATGCGACCGTGTCGCGCGGCATTGCCGGCCCCGTTGTCGCAGCGCTGACCACGGCGGCCGGACTCACCGGCGGATCGCTGCCGGTGCAGCGCCACTTTCTGTTGGGCGGCGCCGCGACTGTTCGCGGACAGCGTGCGCTGAGCGCCGCCGGATCGGCGTTCTGGCTGACGCGCACGGAGCTCGGACTGCCTGGACGAGTGGTTCGACCGTCCGTGTTTGTGGACGTCGGCTGGGCCGGCGATCGTCGCGCTTGGCACGCACCCGGTCGTCCGCTCGCCGGCGCAGGCGCCGGCGTGTCGGTCTTTGACGGTCTTCTTCGGGTCGACATCGCCCGAGGCATTCATCCGCGTCGTACCACACGACTTGAACTCTTGCTCGACACCCGGTTCTGACCATGACGACATCATCGCACCATCGTGGAGTGACCTTGGCCGTGACGTGGCGCTCGTGCGTCGCGCTGTACTGCGTCGTGATGCTGTATGCATCGCTGCATGAGCTGGTGCATCACGTGGCCGGGTACGCGGCGTGCGGCGCCTGGGGTTACAAGACCTTCAACTATTTCAGTACGGCATGTGAGGGATCGACGAGCTCCTGGATGGCGACATTCGCGGGGCCAGCGTTTTCGTACGCCATGATGTGGGTCGGGTGGTGGTGCTTGGCACGTGCAAAGTCGACAGCACTGCAGCGACAGCTCGGCTTCGCGATGATCTTCGCGCAGTTGCCGTTGCAGCGCTTGAGCGGGCCGCTCTTTGGCCACAACGATGAGTACTTTGCGGCCTGGCACCTGTTTGGTGTCTCGGCCACTACGCGGTGGGTCACCTTTGCAGTCATCTGTGCCTGCTGCATTCCGCCGCTCGTCGGCGCATGGCGGGCAATTCGGAACCGGCGCCGGGCGGGGTGGTTTCTGCTCTATTTCACGCTGCTCCCCTATCTGTTGTGGGGGCCGTTCTTTGCGCTTCTCGAGTATCTGCTCACGCAGCGCCATGTGCTGGATGGGCAGACCATCGGCATCGCCCATCTCTTCCTCATCAACGAGGTCGTGACGATCATCGCCTTCGTTTTTACGAAGCGCTGGCTCGACCCAGCGGAGGCGGGTCCGACTCCATCGGCGATTCCGGCGTGATCGACGCACATGCCGTGTCGATTTGCCCGCTGGAAACCGCTAGCTTGTGGTGTGACGTTTTCCACGCGCCTCGTGCTGTTTCTCGTCCCGACGCTGATCACCGCCGGTCTCGCCATCGATCAACATGGTGGGCCGTGGGGACAGCCGGTGGTCGTGGCTGCCACATGGCTCTCGCTGCTCTGGATCCTTCGCGCGGTGCCGCGTGCGACGCAGGTGATGATGCTGATCTGCCTCGTGTACGCGAGCATCGGCGAAGTGCTGCTGTCGCTCGTGTGGCGTGTGTACGACTACCGCATGGGCAATCTGCCGCTATTCGTGCCGCCCGGGCACGTACTGCTGTTTCTGCTTGGTCTCACACTGGCGCCGCGGCTGACCGACGGCGCGGTGCGTCTCATTGCCACGGCGGCGGCGGTGGTGGTGGGCGCTCTGGCGTTTACCGGGCGTGACACGTTCAGTGCGCTGTTGTGCGCCGTGTTTTTGCTGAGCGTGAT
>JAGNMU010000054.1 GCA_017991005.1 Gemmatimonadaceae bacterium
CCGCGCGTGAATCCAACGCGCGGCCAGAACGCCGCCCACAAAACCGCCGAGATGGCCCTGCCAGCTCACGCCCATTTGCCCGGGCAGCACGCCCCATACCATGGCGCCCCATGCCGCCGTCACCGCGACACTGAGCGCAATGGTTGAAAACTTTCGGGCGAAGACGCCGGAGAGCATCAGGTAGCCCAGATACCCGAAAATCACGCCGCTCGCGCCGATGTGCACAGAGTTTGGTGCACCAAGCGCCCATGACGTGATGCCCGATCCGAGTGCGGCCAACACCGAGACGCGTGCGAAATTCCGTCGGCCGGTCGCCAGCACCAACCAGCCGAGGACAAGAAACGACGCGGAGTTCGCCGTCAGGTGTGCGAGATTTCCGTGCAGAAACGGCGCGAACAGAATGCCGCGCAGCCCGTCGAGTGAGCGCGGAATGATGCCGAAGCGGTTGAGCCAACCGCCAAGCATCGCATTGATCCCCAGCGTGATCCACGCGGCACCCAACGGCACGCTCAGCGTCACCACCTGCGACTTGAGCGTCAGTGTGAGTGATCGCACAGTGCCGGTGCGGGTAACTGTGGTGCGGCGCGCGGGGACAGTCATGGCACGAGGCAACGGTGTGACGCGCGATGGCATGTCCCGGTCGAGATCGGCTGATTGGCCATCCTGCAATCTGCGTGGGTGATGGGACTTCTGTGGAGCGGCCGCTGCGTTTCACGTTTCGTCCTGATGCGCACGCGACCCATCCCAGCGGCGCCGCGCCCGGCGAGCGCACGGGCGCACCTTGCAGGGATCGATCTCGTTTCCCTTGTCGCCGGGACCATGAAGACGCTGTTCCTTGCTGGAGTATTGTGGTCGCACCACCAACTGACCGACCCGCTCGCGTTGTTCTCCGTCGCGAGCGAGCATGCAGCCGCCGGCCGCCGCACGGCGGCCATTGCAGCGCTCGATCAGCTTTCCACACTACCGGGCGGCTTCGATCCCAGTTTCGCGCGCCCGTTCCTCCCGTACCGTGGTGATCCGCAGTTCGAGCGAATCATCGCACGCATCCGGTCGGCGAATCCACCCGTTGTGCGCAGTCGACTGGCGTTCACCATCGCCGAACGCGATCTGCAGCCCGAAGGCATCGCCTTCGATGTGCGTACCCGCAGTGTCTTTGCCGGCAGCTTCAAGGGCAAGATCGTTCGCCTCGATGCGGCTGGACGGACATTCGAATTTGCTTCAACCTCCCATCCGTCGGCGCCGCGTGCAGTGCTGGGCCTGCGCGTCGACACGCTCCGACGTCACCTATGGGCGATCGTCGATGATCCGCGTGCGTTCAGCGATCCGACACGAGGTGGCGCCGAGGTACATGTCTATGACATTGCGACGCGCGTGCTCCGTCGGCGCATCGCTGGTCCAGCCTATGGGGCCCTGAACGATCTGGTGCTGACGCGGACGGGCGATGCCTACATCACGAATACCAGTGATGGTTCTGTCTGGCGCGCGTCCCCGGATCGCGACACGCTGCAGCAGTTCCTGCCGCCTGGGACCATTCCGGAGGCCAATGGTATAACGCTCTCGCCCGACGACGCCGCGCTGTTCATCGCCGGTGTTGACCACGTGTATCGCGTCGTGATCGACACGCGCACCGTGACCACTGTACCCGCGCCCGCCGGGGTCTTCACCGGATGCATGGACGGTCTGTACTGGCATCGCGACGGGCTGGTTGGCATCCAGAACAGCATACACCCCGGCCGTGTCATGCGTTTCGCCCTATCAGCTGGAGGAGACCGTATAGTGCGCGCCACCGTCTTGGAGCGATATCACCCGGCGTTCAACGGCGTCACCACGGCAGCGATCGATGGCGAAAGCCTGCTCTATTTCGCCAATACGCAGTCACGTGCATTTCAGGCGAACGGCACACCGCGTCCCGGTGTCACACTGGCGCCGATCCAGATTCTGCGGCTGCCACTTTCGTAGTCGCTGCCGTAGCCGCTTCCGTCCGCCATCGGAATGCGCACACCCGAAAACGAGAGCACAAAGTGCCGACACTTGCTCGGTGACGGCCGTGGCTCAATGTTCAATGGTGGGCCGCTGTCACGTTCGGTTCCACGAACCCCCAGTGCCGGCCATCCCCGCCAGCGCACGGTTCAGCACCCAAGCGGTTCGCGGCGCCCAAGACTGCGCCAGACTTAGTCTATGCCACTTCCCCAGACGTCCACAAAGATCGCGTTGACCTTGCTCGAGTCGGGGCGGGTGAGCTCGGCGGGGCATCAGGCGACCATGGCCGGTTCCGTGGTCGGCCAAGTGACGCTGGTGTGCGTTGCCGTCTGGGGATTCTCGCGCGTGCTTCCCGACAACGCCGCGCCGCTGAGCGATCGGCCCACGTTTCTCGCGCCGTTGCATCAGGAGCGTCCGCGGCCGGTGCAGGAAAAGCTGAGCTACGCGGCATTGGGAGGCGTTGCGTCACCAGAGCCACAGCCGCGTGTCGGCGAACTCACCGACGCGTCGCGCGTGTCCACCGTGGCGGCCCCGGACCGCGTTGGCGGCGGTGACGAAAAGCCACCGTCCGAAGCCCACGCCGAAGATCAGTCGCGTGCGTACTCCGAAATCGAGGTCGATTCGGCCGCGGCACGCGATCCTGACAGCGAAGGGCCGGTGTATCCGCCCACGCTCATGGCCAAGGGCATTCAGGGCTCCGTACTGGCCACGTTCGTCGTCGACGAAACGGGGCGACCGGATGTGAACACGTATCTCGCGCTCGAATCGACCGATACGCTGTTTGCACTCGCGGTGCGCAACGCACTGCCGCGCATGAAATTCCGTCCCGCCAAGCGCAACAACATTACGGTGCGTCAGCAGGTCGAACAGCGCTTTTCGTTCCGCGTCGTCAAGGTGCCGGTCGCCACCCCGTCGACACCAGCGACGCCAGCGGCGTAAACAGCCGTCGCGACATTGGTGCGTCGTCGCGCGGTGTCAGGGCATCCCACGCGTACCACGACCAGGACGCGCATTTGTCCGGCTCGCGTAACTCCGCCTCGCCGTCGGCGGCCGTGACAATCACAAACAGGGTCACGTAGCGTCGACCAATCTCGGGGAAATCGTCGACACTGTAGGGACCGGCACACCACGTACGCGCCACGAGTCCCGCTTCTTCAAGCAGCTCACGCCGCGCACATGCCGCGACGTCCTCATCGGGCTCGAGATGTCCACCAGGCGGCGCCCACGTGCCCGCACCATGACTGCCGCGGCGTTCTCCAAGCAGGACTCGACCATTGCGCAGCACAAGCACACCCACGCCGATGCGTGTGTCGAGCATCGGCGACTCGCCGTTCACCGCGACCGACTGACCGCGGTCCACGTCGGACAGGTGCGCGCCGACTCGGCGCGCGGCGCATTGCTCGACGTCGGCAACGGCGCCGCAACCGCCATCAACTCGATATCGAAGACGAGATCGGCGCGGGGCGGAATGTTGGGCGGAACGCCCTTCGTGCCGTAGCCCATGCGATAGGGCACATACAGTCGTCGCGCACCGCCCACCTGCATGGAAGCGACGCCTTTGTCCCACCCTTGCAGCACGGCACCGGTTCCCAGCTCGAACGCAATGGGTTGCTGCGGCCGTCCGTTGGGGAGTGTATCGCGCGTGCTTTCAAACTGTTTGCCGTTGGACAAAAACCCGACGTAGTGCACATACACGCACTGTCGTGACATCGCGCGCGCGCCCGTTCCCACACGCGTCTCGACAATGCCGAGTTCACCAGCGGCCGAGGTTGCCGCGCCGCCCATCGGTTCAGGTTGAGGCACTCGAGATGTGGACGAGCCCCCACTCGATGCACACGCCGCCAGCAGCGGCGCGCACATCGCGAAGACCATCGAGTGACGCATCAGTGTTTCACCGCGGCGACGCCCATCACGGCGAGATCCTCGTCTCCGTAGCCCTCGGCGATCAGCGCATCCATGCGCGCTGCCATGCCGGCCAGAGCGCCCGTCGGGATCTCACCGGCGGTTTCCATCATCAGGCGCACGTCCTTGCGCGCCATGGTGAGTTCGAAACTCGGCGCAAAGTTGCCCTCGGCCATTTTGCGACCGCGCCCGGAAATGGTCGTGAACGGATTCAGCACGTCGAGCACGTCGAGCGATTCCAACGGTGTCACACCGGATCCCGCGGCGATCGCAAACACGTCGGCGACCAAGCCCGTGACGCCAATGATGAAGGCATTGCCGAAGAGTTTGTACGCCGCCGCGAGGTCGGGACGTTCGCCAAAATATTTGACCTTCACAGCCATCTGCTCGAGTGCTGGACGCACCTCTTCGAACAGCGCGGCAGGACCGCAGGCGAGTATGGAGCCCTGCCCCAGTCGTGCGGCCGCCGGTCCGATGAAGACCGGGCAATGCAGGTAGCGCACACCCTCGGTATTCAGGCGCGTGGCACGTTCTGCCGTGAGTTTGGGTTGGGTTGTGGTGTGGTCGATGATGATGGCGTGCGGCGAGAGGCCGGGACGAAGCGCGGCGATCACCTCTTCGACCACCGTATCATCCTTGAGCACCAGATGCACCCGCTCCACACCTCGTACCGCGTCGGCCGGCGTATCGGCCACGCGAACGCCAAACGCTTCCAGCGCTCTGGCTTTTTCGGTGGTACGATTCCACACGGTGACCGTATCGCCGCGCGCAGCGGCGGCTTCGACGAACCCCGAGCCCAAGAGGCCCGTCCCGAGAAATGCGATGGCTGACATATGTGACAAGATGGCTTGGGGGGCGGGAACCCGCTGGGGTATCAGGAGTTGACCGACAGTCGCCGCGCCCGTCCGGCGCCCGCGTATCGGCTGGACATCTGACGAAACCATTCCCTATGCCTGACTTCAAGAAGCCGGCTCCTGCGGAGCTCGCCAAGACGCTTACGCCCGAGCAGTTCGCCGTCACGCAGCAGTGCGGCACCGAACCACCGTTTCGTAACGAATTCTGGGATCACCACGAGCCGGGATTGTACGTGGACGTGGTGAGTGGCGAACCGCTCTTTGCCTCGGTGGACAAGTTCGACTCTGGCAGTGGCTGGCCGAGTTTTACGCGGCCGGTGGCGCCGAACGTGGCCGAGGTGGTGGACAATTCACATGGCATGCGTCGCGTCGAAGTGCGTTCGCGTTTCGGCGACTCGCATCTTGGCCACGTCTTTCCCGACGGGCCGCGCGAGGAGGGCGGGCTCCGGTACTGCATCAACTCGGCCTCACTGCGCTTTGTGCCGGTGGGTCAGCTGGCGAACGCGGGATATGCGGAGTTTCTGCCGATGTTCGGCGGAACCGCGCCGTCTGATTCGGCGCCGGCGGAAGCCGCGCTTTCGGATATCGCGACCGACGCACCGGCCGCCACCGAAGTGGCCGCGTTGGCCGGCGGCTGTTTCTGGGGCGTCGAGGAGATTCTGCGCGCGGTGCCGGGGGTGCTGGAAACCGAAGTGGGGTACACCGGCGGCTGGATGGAGAACCCCACGTATCACGACACACACGACAGCAAGTCGGGGCATGCCGA
Source organism: Gemmatimonadaceae bacterium (assembly GCA_017991005.1). Taxonomy (GTDB): domain Bacteria; phylum Gemmatimonadota; class Gemmatimonadetes; order Gemmatimonadales; family Gemmatimonadaceae; genus Gemmatimonas. Next base: position 5,503 of record JAGNMU010000054.1, read on the forward strand.
GGCCGTGCGCATTGTGTTCGATCCACGCGTGCTGCGCTACGAAACGCTGCTCGAAGACTGGTTCTTCAAACTGCACGATCCGACCACGCTCAACCGGCAGGGCAACGACGTTGGCACGCAATACCGGTCGGCCATTTTCTACACGTCACCGGCGCAGCGTGAGACGGCGGAGCGTGTGAAGGCGCGCGTGGAAGCATCGGGGAAGTGGAAGAAGCCGATCACCACGGAGATCGGTCCCGAAGCCACGTGGTATCGCGGCGAGGAATACCATCAGGACTATCTGCAGAAGAATCCCGGCGGGTACACCTGTCACTGGATGCGTGACTGATGACACACGGAACGATGCGACTGACCACGCGGTTGCTGACCACGCGGGTGATGACCACGCGGTTGGTCGCGTCGTGCTGTGTGTGGAGTGCCCTGTGTGGCGGCGTGCCGCTGGCGGCGCAGGATACGATCCGTGTGCGCAGCACTGCGGCGCCGAGGTGGGGTGCGGACGTGAAGCTCACACAGGTCTGGGCCATCGGGCAGGTGGATGGCCCGGATGAAATTGCCTTCGGTCGCGTGGACAACGCCACCGTGGACGCGCGTGGCCGGATGTACGTGTACGACAGCAACGATGGGCAGATCCGTCAGTATGCGCCCGACGGGAAGTTTGTGCGCAACATCGGGCGCAAGGGCAAAGGGCCGGGCGAATACGAGTGGGTGTTCGGGATGGATATCGCCGACGATTCCTTGCTCACCACGTTCGACCTGAACAACGCACGCGTCTCGTATTTCGCGCCAGACGGCAAGCTGCGCACCAGTTTCACCGACCCGCGTCTCACCACGGGGTTTGACGGTATCTTCGTGGTAGATCGGCGTGGCTTGGCGTACGTGGGTGTACCACGACGCGGCGCGCGTGGTGAGCAGATGGATGAACTCGCGGGTGCGAGTCGGCCATCGGTGTTGATGCTGCGGAAAGACGGCACGACCGCCGATTCACTGGACCTACCGCCGCGCATCAGCTCGGCGCCGCGCACCAGGTTCTACCTGCTGACCGCCGACGGCGGCAACAGCAATTTTCAAGTCGAGTCGCATTCCGCCACGCTGCGCTCCGGCGGCTACGTTTTCGGAAACGGTGACGCCTATCGCTTCGTGATTCGTCCGCTGACTGGCCCGGTACGTGTTGTCGAGCGTGCGTCCTCGTCGGTTGCGGTCGGCAGTGAGGAGCGTGCAAACTGGCGAGTGTATGGTGACTATTTCACCGCGCAAAGCGGCGGGCGCAACGCGTATGAGATTCCGGCCACCAAGCCGGTCTTCCGCAATCTTTTCACCGACCACGACAATCGCATCTGGGTGAGTCTCTACGCACGCGCACAGAAGCTTGATCTCCCGCCGCGTCCCGCCGGCGACAAACGCCCGCTACTGCTCTGGCAACAGCGTGCCACGTACGATGTATTCACGACGCAGGGCGAGTATCTCGCACGCGTCGAGCTGCCCGCGCGTTCCCGCATGCTGGCGTCGCGCGGCAATCGACTGTGGGTGCTGTCGAAAGGCGCCGACGACGAAGACATCATTCGTCTGTATACGATCTCGGGAGTGAAGTAGCGCTCGCCGGTGTGGCCGCGGCGCCGGGCGCGAGCGCCGCGCGTGCGTCCGACTCATTCAGGATCTGCGCCGCAGTGCTCGCGATCATCTCCATTTGTGTAGCGCGCGTGCGGGCCCATCGTGGCACGCCCAGCACCGTGCGCAAAATCGGCACCGCGCCGAGTGCGGCGAGCAGGCCCGGCGCCACGAAACTGGGCCCGCTCATGTCCGGTTTGAACGCCAGCGCCACACCGACCACGCCCGCCATGACGACGCCGCCGACGCCAAGCCAGAGCATGGGAAGCGCGTTGCTCTTTGTGGTGCGCATTCGCAGACGATGTCCCGCCGCGGTCGGTTCGAGCATCGCGTGAAGGTTGCCATTGCTCCAAGACCGGAGCGAACCCTCCTGACGCATCGTGCCGCGCGCCTGAAAGGTCTCGCGCAGCGCCACCACCAACCGCTCCCACTCGTCGTTGGTCACGGGGCGTGAGAATTCGGCTGTGCGCGAGACGCTCACCGGAATGCCCATGGCCGTGTGCTGCTGCGTCGGCACCAACGCGCCCTGTTCCACCGCACGAGCGGCGGCGATGAGCGCCGAGGGTTCGATGCCTGCCTCGCGAGCCACCTCGGTGAGCTGGGCGAGGGTCATGCCCGGCGAACTCTCGGACCCCGAGTCACCGGCGAGCGCTGACTCTGACGATTCGGCCTCGGCCGTGTCCGCGGTAGCGGCCCGCTCAAGGATGTACGCCACTTCCTGTTCGGAAAACCGTCGCTCGCTCGTCATGCATGGAGTCTGGCTGGGACGGCCCCCCGACTCAAGTCGGGCGTGTCGGGAAGCCGATACTTCTCACGACGGTCTTCGAGACCCGGACCGCCGACGCCCAAGCGGTACGCTGGCAAACGATCTTCGGTGAGCACAGTGCGATGAATAGCGGTCGATGACGGGCCACACGGCTGAGTCGAATCGACACACGGACAGTGTGATGGATGAGCGCTCCCTCGTTGAAGCGCGGCTCGCGCGTATCCAGGAGGCGAGCGACTTTCCGGCCCTGTCGCGCCAGATCATCGATACGATCTCGCTCATCGACGATGACGCCAGTTCGTTGCAGCGTCTCGCGAATGTCGTGCTGCGCGAGTACAGCCTCACGCTGAGCGTCGTGCGCACCGCGAATACCGTACACTATCGCCGTACGGGCCGGCCGATTCAAAGCGCGACGCATGCGATGATGATGCTGGGCGCCAAAACGGTGCGACATCTCGCGAGCAGTCTGCTGCTGTTCGAGAACTACAGCAAACGCTCGCCGGTACTGAAGGAGTTGATGGTGATGTCGCTGATCACCGCCAACCATGCGCGCGAGATCTCCTCGCGTCTCGAGCGCGCTGATCCGGAAGAGGCGCACCTGTGCGGCATGTTCCGTAACCTCGGCGAGGTGCTGATCGCCTGTCACTTTCCCGACGACTACGCACGCATTCAGGAGCGCGTGCACGAACTCGGGCAGAGTGTCTCTGGCGCGGCCAACAACGTGCTCGGCTTTCGCTATGAAGACCTGGCGGTGGCCGTCTCACGACACTGGGGCATGCCCGATACCGTCGTGCAGGGCATTCGTGCACGACCGGGGGCCGTCACGTCGGACGTGAGTGGCATCACCGCGTTCAGTCACGATCTCACGCTCTCGATCTATCGACAGGCGCGTGGGGCAGAACCGCGCGAGCCGGCCGACGCGGAACGCGCCGTGCATGACGCGATGGATCGACACGCCGCACACCTCAAGATCTCGCGCGAGCAGGTGCGCGACGTGGTGGAGGCCGCGCTCGACGAAACGCGTGAGCTGTTCACGAGCGCCAAGGTGCCGATGGAATCGCACCGACTCAAAGAACTGGCCGACGCGGCGCGCACGGCAATGGGATTGTCCGCCACGCCCACGGGTGAGTGGGAAATCGAGGCCGTTGATCTGCACGACGCCCCGGGTTCTCCCGCGCTGCGTCGCCGTTTGCGGCAGGAACTCGAAAGCAAGGTCGACGCGACCTCTGGCGCGGAGCTTGGGGAGGTGCTGCTGCTCGCACTCGAAGCCGCACTGCGCGGCGGCCCGTTTGACCGGGTGATCGCGTGTGTCTTGAGTGCCGATCGCACGCGTCTCACCGCGCGCTCCGGTCTCGGCACCGGCGTCGAAGCGTTGATGACGAAGTTCGACTTCCCCATGACGCTGCGAGGCGGACCGGTAGCGGCGTTGCTGCAACAGCGTCAACCGCTGTACGTGCCCGTCGATCGTGCCCCAACCGCGCAGGAATCACGCTGGGCGCATCAGATGCTGGTGGCGCAGTTCGGCGTGTTTCCGATCATCGTCGCGGGCACGATCGTGGGCTGCCTGTACGGGGATCGAGTGGCGCGTGAGCCGATACCCGACCGCGTGGCACTCGAGTACATGAAGTCGCTCAGCGCGGTGGTGGTGAAGGCGATTGAGTCGCGGCGCCGGGCTGCGGCGGTGGTGCCGACGGTGGACACTGCGCACAGAACGCGCACGCTTACGACCTCAGCGCCGAGTGCGGAGGAGAAGAGCGCGCTCGTGCTCCGGGTGCTGCGCGGCGAATCGGTGCAGGCCGTGGCGGAAAGTGCCGGCGTGGATGCGGAGCGGATCGAGGGGTGGAGGGTGGCGTTCTTGGAGGGGGCGATGACGAGACTGACGGACGGGTGAGGCGTTTTCGCCGGAGCGAGACTTCTGAAGGACACACGGAAGGAGGAACTGATCCAGGAATCAGGTGGCAGGTTACTGCCTCCTGACCCCTGGATCAGTTCCTCCCTCCGTGTGTCCTTCACCAAGCCCATCCGCCTACAGGATCCCCACCCGTCATCAATTCCTCATCTTCCTCTAAGCCTCCCGCAATCTCCCCCCTCTCACGTCTCACCCGCGCGGCCCGCACAATCAGCGAGGTGCTCCCCTGCCTACGCCAATGAGACGACATGTTTCTCTCGAGTCTGCAGCTCTCGTCATTGCGCCGGCGCCTTGGCGTGCATCTCGTGATCCTCTCGCTCAGCGCGCGCTTCGCGTTCCCGCTCGATGCGCAACGCGTGATTCGCGAGACCACCGCGCAGTGGAATGCCGTGAAACGGATCACGCTCGTGAAGGAGCGCGCGTGGTGCACCGACGTCGATACGCCCGGCTGCGAGTTCAAGGGACCGGCTACCCTGCGCACGTTGCCCGATGGCGGTCTGCTGGTCGCTGATGCACGCGGCCCACTGCAGCACTTCAGCGCAAACGGCGCCTTCGTAGGCTCGCTGGGTCGACAGGGCAAAGGCCCAGGCGAATACGGTTTTGTCATTGATGCGCAGCTCGCATCGAACGGTCTGGTCACGTGGTTTGACAACACACAGATGCGCATCGCCACCGTCAGTCTCGACGGCAAGCCGGGACCGGTCACGCGTCTGATGCCGCCGTACACGATGGCCAATCTCATGCTCGTCGATACGCAGTTGGTGATTCTCGATATTCCCGTCGGCGCCAAGCTGGGCGATACGGTGATGGCGTCGTATCGCACGGTGCCGGCGAGTGGGACGCCGACGGTGCTGGCACGCGTGCGCGCGGCCGCGATTTTCACGGCGGGCAGTGAAGGCTTTATCCCGATGCGGAGTCCGTTTCTGCCCGTGGCTGTCGGACACGTCAGCGCACGCGGCGATGTGGCGCACAGCAACGGGGCGCAGTACGACGTGGAGGTCTTTCCGCGTGGCGCAGCAGCGTGGCGACTGCGCGTGGAGGTGCCGGTGCGCAGCGTGACATCACGTGATCGCGACAGCACGGTGAATCGTGTTCTCAAGGTCTTCAAGGCCGCGAGTGAGAGTGCGCTGCCGCCGAATGTGCGCGATTCGTTTGCCAAAATGGGCTCGACCTTTCCACCGCTCGCCGATCTGCGCGTACTGCGCGACGGAACCGTGTGGATTCGCCCCACGCCGCCGGCCGGAGCGACGTCGGCGCGCTGGGATGTGTTCTCGCGCGACGGGCAACGCGTGGGTCAGGTGTTGCTGCCGCATACGGCAAGGGTGTGGGATGGGGAGCGGGGCTGGGTGCTGGTGTCGGAGCAGGGGGAGGATGAGGTGCAGACGTTTGTGCGGTACGGGGTGAGGGGCGGATAGGGCGTCTGGCTTGCCGGGCGGTTGGAGAAGGACAAATGGGGGGAGGGACTGATCCAGGAATCAGGTGGCAGTCTCCTGCGTCCTGACCCCTGGATCAGTCCCTCCTTCCCTTTGTCCTTCATGAAACTCGCCCCAACAAAGGCCTCATCACATAGAATTCCGCATGCCCCATCCCATGCGCCTCCTCCCCCTCGGCGCCCTCCTCCTGGCCGCCTCCCCCCTCCGCGCCCAGCAGTACGACATCCTCATCACCGGCGGCACCGTCTACGACGGCACCGGTGCTCCTGGTCGCACGACGGACCTGGGCATTCGCGGTGATCGTATCGTCTTCGTTGGCAAAGCCGCGGCCCGTGCCACGGCCACCCAGCGCATCGACGCCAAGGGCCTCATCGTGTCGCCCGGCTTCATCGATCCACACACGCACGCCTACGAAGGACTGCCACGCCTTAACGCCACGCGTCGCCAGAACGCGTCGTCGCTGATGCAGGGCATCACCACCGTGGTGCTGGGCGCGGATGGACGCGGACCGGTGGATGTCGCCAAAACGCTCGATGAATCGGAACGCGCGGGGCTGGGCACCAACACGTATGTCATGGCCGGGTTCGGCACGGTGCGCAGCAAAGTGATGGGCTCGTCATCGGCGCCGGCAACAAAAGCGCAGATCGATTCCATGCGTGCGCTCATCACACAGGCCATGCGCGAGGGCGCGTTCGGCGTGGGCTCGGGGTTGTTCTACGCGCCGCAGAGTTATGCCAGCACCGACGAAGTGATCGCCGTGGTCTCGGCGGCCAAGCCATTTGGCGGGGTGTACGATACGCACCAGCGCGATGAAAGTTCGTACACCATCGGCCTGCTCGAATCGGTGCGCGAAACCATCAGGATCGGCTGCGAATCGGGACTCACCGCCAACGTCGGACACATCAAGACGCTGGGTGTGGACGTGTGGGGCAAGGCCGACAGTGTGCTCGGCATCATGAACGCCGCACGCAAACGCGGCTGCAAGGTCACTGCCGATCAATACCCGTGGACGGCGAGTGGGACGGGATTGAGCGCGGCACTCATGCCGCGGTGGGTGCAGGCCGGTGGTCGCGACTCAATGCTGCTGCGCATGAACGATGTGACTCAGCGCGAGACGATGCTGCTGGAAATGAAGGACAATCTCCGTCGCCGCGGCGGTGACAGCACGCTCTTGCTCACCGACGGTCCCATCGATGCGCGCCCGTTTATCGGCAAGACCCTCAAGCAGGTGGCCGATGAACGCGGTAAGACGGCCATACAAACCGCGTTTGAACTGATTCGCGACGGGCTCGATATGAGTGTCGCGTCGTTCAACATGACCGAGAAGGACATCGAAACGTTCATGCGCGATCCCTACGTGATGACGAGTTCCGATGGATCGGGCGGACACCCGCGCCTCTATGGCACGTACCCCCGCAAGATTCGCCGCTACGTGCTCGACAAGCCGGTCCTCACGATGCAGCGCATGGTGCGCGCGTCGGCCGGACAGGTGGCGGAGGTGTACGGCCTCACCAACCGCGGCGTGCTGCGCACCGGCGCGTTTGCCGACGTGGTGGTGTTTGATCCCAAGACCATTCGCGATGAAGCGACCTATACCGAACCCACCAAACTCGCGACCGGTGTGCGGTGGGTACTCGTGAATGGGAAAACGGCGGTGAGCGAGGGGGCGGTCACCGGGACGCTGGCGGGCAAGGCGCTCAGGCGCGAGGTTGGCAGCAGGAAGTGACTACACACGGTCGCCGTTCCCAGGATGCCGTGAACTGACCATTGGGAGCGAGGTGAGGCGATGACGACAGCAGCAACTCGCACCCGGATCGCGGGCGCCATCGCACTGTTCCCGATGGCGCTGCTGCACGCGAACACACTCAGCGCGCAGACCACCGTGGTACCGCAACCGGTGCCCAACACCCTGCGCGGTATCGTGACCGACACGCTCGGTGTGCCGCTTGCCGACGCACTGGTGCTCATCACCGAGCTCCGGCGACAAGTCCGCACCCGGCCCGATGGCCGCTTCCTCTTTGACAGCGTCAAGCCGGGGACCTACGAAGTGCGTCCGCGGCGCTTGGGTTATGTCGCCGCAAACCAGCGCGTCGAGGTCACTGAGCAGGGCGGCAGTGTGCACATACGCATGATTCAGTTTCGGAATGTCTTGCCGTCGGTCGTCACCCAGGCCGACCTGGGTGGCCTGTCGGGCGTGATCGCCGATACGGATCGCAACCCGCTGCAGGGCGCCACAATCTCCGTGATGGGCGAGGGCAAATCGGCCCGCACCGATATCACCGGCAACTTCTTCATTCCGCTCAAAGCGGGCCAGTACATGGTGCGCATCGAGCGCGAAGGCCATGTCCGGCAGATGATGGGCGTGATGATTCCGGAGAACGAAGGCCGCCGCATCGCCGCATGGCTGGTGCCCGGGAAGGGAAACGCGAGCGACATCATGATCGGCGTGAATCTCTTCAACATGAATCAGCGCCTGGTGCGAAGCAGCCCGACGTCATCCAAGTACTTCACCGCCGAAGCGCTGACGCGACAGGGTATCGACGATCTGCTGGAGCTGGCGCGACGCAATGCAATCGGAACGGTCACGCCCGATTGTGAAGTCAGCATCGGCAACCAACCAGGCGGACCACTGCCGCTGAGCGCCATCTACACGGACGAAGTCGAATTTGTCGAGGTGTATTCGCCAAGCATGGCGGGCGGCGCAAGCGGACGCGTACGCGGCAATACCAGTATTGGAGGCAACAGCCGGAGGATCACGACGCCGACGTTTCAGGCGCCGAGTACGTCAAAGGCGTGCGGGAATTTGGGGATAGTAGTGTGGCTGAGGCAGTGAGAACGGACTAGTTGTCGGTGGTTAGTGATCGGACAACCGCTGAGTTCTGGGTGATCAGTCAGAGTGATCAGTGATCAGTGGGTTCTCAGTTCTCAGGTCTCGGTGGGTGAAACTGAAAAGGGCCTGTCGGAAATTCTGTGTATGGGTCATAACCTTGTAGGACGGAGGTGGTTATGGCTCGACGGAAACGGGCAGCGGCGGAGCCGCTGCCCGCCGGGCTGACGCCCGAGGTGCTCGATCAGCTGGTGGCCGGCGTGCAGACGGCGGCCGACTTTCAGCTGGTCTGGCGGCAGTTGCAAAAGGCGATGGCGGAGCGCGTGCTCAAGGCCGAGCTCACGCATCACCTGGGCTATCCCGCGGGCGGCGAGCGCGGCCCCGATGGCAATGCGC
>JAGNMU010000055.1 GCA_017991005.1 Gemmatimonadaceae bacterium
CAGAATTGTCGATCTTGGTCACGGGCGGTGGCTCCTTTTCGATGCCGGGATTCTCCCGGGGGTGACTGGGTTACCCGAGAAGGTGCCACCGTCTGCCGTTCATTTCCACACTTTTTGATTGTACCTCACACGCGGCGTCGCCGAATCGGTGATGCATGTCACGTGTGCGCGTATGAATCGGCGCCTCTTGTCCCGCACCCGCGGCAAATCACCTCAAACGCTGCGGCCGTGTTCGCTTCGCGGGGGACAAACGGTCACAGCGGCTCGAACGTGAGCGGAGTGCCTACGCCGATACGACGTCCGCCTCGACGACGCTGCGAGATTCAGCCGCCCGTTCCAGCAGGGTGACGAATGCCTGCACCAGTTCGGCATCAAATTCGACGTACGAGCGCTCGCGCAACCACGCGATCGCCTGCACACGAGTCGATGCGGCGCGATAGGGACGTGGTGTGCACATCGCATCGTAGACATCGCAGATATGCACGATGCGGCTGGCCAAGTGCGCACGGCGGGGCCACTGCAAATGCGGGTACCCACCCTGTCCGTTGTCCCAGAGGTGGTGCTCGTAGGCAACGGTGATCGCCAGCGAATCGGACGGCGATCGTGCCGACAGCAAACGTGCCCCCTCGACGGTATGCGCCTGCATGCGTGTCATTTCCTCGGGCGTGAGTGCGCGGGCTGCCGCCAGCAGCTCGGCGGGAACGCGTGTCATCCCGATGTCATACAACAGTGCGGCACTGCCGATGGCTCGTGCGTCTGATGCCGACAGCCCGATCTGCTCGCCCAACGCCAGCGACAGAATGGCCACATTGCAGGAGTGTGCCGTGCGATACTCATCGAGATGGTCGATGTCGAGCAGCGGCAGCAACAGCTGACGTTCATGGTGCACCGCCATCGCGAGTGAATGCACGACGGCTTCCACCTCAGCCAAGGGCATGTCGCGACCGGCGGTGATTTCATCGTGAATCCACCGCACGGCGCTCAGCTCTTCCGCCATCGAGCGCACCGCGAGTGAATCGAGCAAGGCATCGGCTGCCGCGGTGTGCTCGTCCGATCCTGTGGCGACCGCGATTGGACCAAACCGGAACGAGCGCAGAGCGACTGTGCTCGTCACATCGGCACCGGGTTGGAGACGCTGCTGCAATTCGCTCAGCAGCAGTTCCATGTCGGCCAGCGTCGTGGCGGGAACGAGATCGATTTCCAGCCGGCCGACGCCAGCCGATGCGAAGCGCGTGCACCACTCCCAGCCGCGCAATTCCTGCATCACGCGCGTGCCGACGATGACCGTCGGGCCGAGAAAGGAGACGCGCAGCGCGCCGCGATCTTCGAGTACGGACAGCAGCGTGCGATGCGCGCGCTCGCTGACGCTCGCCCGCATGGGATGTCCCTCGCCGTAGAGTGCGTAGGCGGCGAGCGCCTGCCCGAGCGTCTGCAGGAACTGCGTCGTGGCGTTGGTGCTCACGCGGCCCGCCCTGCCGCCACGCGGGCGCGCTCGACCGCGTCACGCATGCGACGGTCTTCGTGCTTCACTGCGAGATCCAGCATCGGCGCGACCGTTGGGTCGGGGGCATACCGCAGCGCCAGCACCTCGACCGCCGCCAGCACAGTCGGCGTCGGGTCATGCAGCGTGACGCGTTTGAAGACGCGCGAACGTTTGGTGATCAACGCCAACAAACGATCACGCACCGGTCCGACGGCTTTCGCGCCTGCCAACGCGCGAATCGCCCGGGCGCGCAGTTCGTCGTCGCGATGACCGGCGTCAAGGAATCGCAGCAGCCGCTTGGCCAGCTCCGGCGGAACCGATCCGGCGCCGGCAGCCTCGCCGAGTGAACCGAACGCCTCGAGCGCCAAGTGCACCACCCGATCACTCGGGTCCTCGAGTACGCGCCCGATCACGTCGGCGCGCTGCTGCGGATCGTTCACCAACAGTCGGACGGCCTCGAGACGCACCTGTTCCTGCGGGTGCTCGAGGAATCCCATGATGGCCGAGCCCGAGGCGGTGCCCGCAAGATGCCCGCTCTCGGCGAACGCGTCGCGCAGCAGGGCCAGCAGATTGCGGACCAGAAACCACGGCGCTCCATTCAGTCGCGCGATGTACAGCGGTGTGAGAGACGGGCCGAACTCGCGCAATCGATCAAACGTGAAGCGTCGCGCCGCGCGCGCGGGCGCGTCCCGCAACACATCGATGAGTGTGTCCGCAGCGCTGACGTCGAGTGAGGCCAGCAATTGGCGCGCGATGCTGTGATCGACCGCATCGTGCAGCAGCACCTCCCGAACCGCGTCCGGCGCATGCAAGGCTGCGTGCAACGCGGCCGCCGCCTCGGGCGTCGGTGCCGTCTCGGCCCATGCCAGCAGGTCGGCGACGCGCCCATCCGTCAGCAGCGTCTGCACCGCCGCATGTGCCGACGCACCGAAACAGTTGGTCTCGAGCGCCTGATGCACCACACGCACCGCGCCAACATCCGGCAGCGCCTGACCGGTGCGCGCGGCATCGAATGCGGCGATCTGGTCGAGCAGCACCAGGTGCTCGCGCGCGCTGCCGTGATCGTGCTGCCAGCCTTGAATCACGTCGCGCGCGGCGCCGCGAAAACCGCGATCCTCGCCCGACTCGCGACCGCCGGCCTGCGCGTGCGCCGACAGCTTCGACATCAGTCGCAGCATGTGCGGCGACAGGCCCGCGTCGGTCGCCTGCGCGGCCGATTCGAGCCACTCGACCACCGCGCCCGCCGGCAAGGCGTCGAGCACCTGCGAAATGAACCGACGTTGGTCGGCGCCCACACCGACCGACTTGACGATGGCTGAGACAGACGAGGCGCGCAGCGCCGAGAGCACCGCGCGCAGTCGCTCGGACAGCTCGTCACGGTGCGAGTCCGGCGCCTGCGCCACTTGTTCCGCGACGCGCAACAGGACAAACGCCACCCGGCGCGCATATCCCTCGTGCGTCACGCGACGTTCAATGGCCTCGGCGACATCGGCCGGTGAACTGTCGGCGCCGGCCGCATCGTGCGCGGTGATCTCGGCCGCATCGGTGTGGTCACCGGTCGTGTGCCGAACGCGATCGTCGGAGCCCGCGACGGGTGCGCGCGTCGCCGAGGTGGATGACGTGGCGGTCGCATTGAGGTCGAACAGTGCGACACTCGCCAGCGCGCGCCAGACATCGACACCGGTGGCATCGGTCGACGGCCCATCGCCGAGAACCAGACTGCCATACGCGATGCGCGTGATGGTGATGCCAGGCAGCGTCGGCAGCTGCGGGGTCGCCTCGCGGTGTTCGGGCCGGTAGGGATCAAGTGCGAGCCACGCGACGGCCTGACGCAACGACTCGGCGGTGGCGCTGACGTCGAACACGAGTGTGCCGATGCCGCGTATCCGGAGCCGGTCGGAGAGTTCACGCGCAATGCTGGCGCCACGCTCAACCACCGCACCGTCCACGTAGAGCACGCCGTCCCCAACACTCAGTGTCCACCGTGGGCGTCCGGCAAAGGATGCGGACAGCGATTCAAACGCCGCCTGCTCCGCGCTGAGCACCAGCGGATGCGTACCGGGGTAGCTGCGCCGCCGAGCAAACGCCACTGTCAGCCGCGTTAAGAGCGTCTGGAGTTCGATCGTTGGATCTGGCGTGGACATCGTGGGGAAAAGGCGCTGGACCGGGGTGAATACGCACGCGACGTCGGTGCCCCGCTATCGGAGGCCGTCTGAAGAAGACGCTCGAGTCTTCCGCACGTAAGCGACACCGAGCGGCCGCTTGACCGGTTGCGCCGTTCGGCCTATGGTCCCGCATGCCTTCTGTCCCTCGCCATGGGCTCGCCCGTTTCGCTGCGGCCTTCCGCTATTCCATTTCGGGGCTGCGGCATGTGTTTCGGCACGAGGCGGCGGTGCGCGAAGAGCTGGTCGCCCTGGTGGTGCTGATCCCGGTCTCGATCGCACTGCCGGTAACAGCCGTGGAGCATCTGCTGCTGGTGTGCTCCATGCTGCTGGTGCTGCTGGTCGAACTCCTCAACACGGCCGTCGAAGCGACGGTCGACCGCATCTCCGAGGAGCGCCACCCACTGTCGGGCCTGGCCAAGGATCTGGGCAGTGCGGCTGTGCTGATCGCGTTGCTCATGAGTGCTCTGTGCTGGTTGGTCATCGCCGGTCCGGTCGCGCTGCGCTGGGCCCGCCGGTGAGTGCGCTGGTCCGCGCGCTTGTCGCGATACTCGGTGTTGCCCCAGCCATCCTCCATGCGCAGGCGCCGACGCCGCCGAGCCCATCGTCGCTTCGGGTGCCCGCGTTCACGGCCTATCTCGTCCCCGACGCCGACGCCATACGGCTCGGCAGTACCCGTGCGGTGATACCGTTTGCCCGTGGTGGAACGATACTCGCCTGGTTTGGTCGACTGACGGGCACGGGCCGTCTCGACACGGCGGTGGATGTGGCACTCCCGGTTGGCGATACGGTGCGCCTGCAGCTCACCGTTGGGCGCACCGTGCGCGCCGCTCGGGTGGTGGGGCGCGATTCACTCACGCGCGTGTCGTTCGGGACAGTGCCGATCGCCGACACCGGATATCACCGTGTGGCACTCGACGTGGCCGCAGGCGCGGCGGCGCCTCGTCTGGAGGTTCGGGCGTTGCTGCTGGACGGCCCCGCGGCGCGGGACGCTCAGTTCAACCTCGATGCGCGGCGTAACGCGGCGAGTGTGCATCTGCGATTTCCGACCGACAGCACGCTCCCGGTTACGGGGTTCTACCACGAAGTGACGGCTGTCGACGATCCAGTCCACACGTACTACATGGCGTGCGGGTTTGCTCGTGGCTATTTCGGCATGCAGGTCAACTCGCGCACCGAACGCCGCATCATCTTTTCCGTGTGGGACGCGGCGAGCGGATCGACCGCGATGGATCGCAGCACGGTGGCGGCGGACAACTACACGCAGTTGGTGGCCAAGGGGGACGGCGTCGTGGCGGAGGTCTTCGGCAACGAAGGCACCGGTGGGCATTCGCATCTGGTGTATCCGTGGAAGACGGGCAGTACCCAGAAGTTCTTTGTCACCGCGACACCCGATGGGTCGGCCACGGTCTACAGCGGCTACTGGTTTCATCCTGAACGACAGGCGTGGCAGTTGATCGCGTCGTTCCGCGCCGCGAAGGATGGCCAGTATCTGCGGCGGCTGTATGCGTTCAGTGAGAACTTCGGCGGCAGCACGGGCCACCTGCGTCGCAAAGCGCGTTACGGATCCCAGTGGATCCAACTGTCAGACGGTCGCTGGCAGGAGCTGACCACGGCGACGTTCACACACGATGCGACGGGCCGAGCGCATCGACTTGATCGCTTCATGGGCGTCGAGAACGGTCAGTTCTTTTTGAGTCACGGAGGGTTTGGCGCAGGCTACACGGCGAGCAGCAGCGTGTTTACGCGCCCATCCACCACGCCGCCCGTGATCGTCCTCCCGGCCGCCAACCCTCCACGCTGACGGCCGCCGCTGGCACGCGTGCATGCCTATGGCATGCTTATGGCATGCGCTCGTACGTGGCAAATGTGACGCCTGTGGTGCGACCGGTGCCGTCGTCGCGCATGTAGATCACGGCGATCGTGCGCCCGTCAGGCGACAGCACATTCGTCAGGCGCTGTGTCACGCGGCCGTCCTTCTTGTTCACGATCTCGTTAATCTGCGCGGTGATCGTGCGCACGGCGGCATGTGTTTGCCCCGCGTTGCCGGTGACCGGCATGTCGCTGCCGTCAAACGTGGTGGTATACCACCAGCGCGTCGTGTCGCCGCGTGCGTTGACCGATTGAATGGTCACCTTCATGCCGCTGGTGCCGGCCGGTTCATACGTCATGATATTGCTCGCCGGCGCAGCGGCATCGGACTTGAGCAACCATCGACCGTAGCGTGGATTGGCGGACTGGGCCGCGCCGTCGGTGGGCGACATGCTCAGTGCACCCACGAGCGCTCCGATGAGAGGCAGCAACCGTCGCCGTAGGCGCCGTGACGTAGCTGGTGGGATCATCCGGGGCTGGCTCCGTATTGACTGGGGGCGGGAAGATGTCGCACGACTGTCCGCCGAATATCGACGGCGGTACGCCGATGGCAACGCCGATGGCAACGCCGATGGCAACGCCGATGGCAACGCCGATGGCAACGCCGATGGCAACGCCGATGGCAACGCCAGACCGCTCGCTGCCTGATGCGCCCATTGGCCGTCCCCGCGTGGTGCGCCGTGACGTGACCGCGTGGAGGAGAGTCGTGTGACTACGGGGCGTTGCCCCGCTCCCATGACTCGCCGAGTACAACATATGCTGTCACGATTGCATCCATTGCCTTTGTTCCTGCGTGCCGCGACCGGTGGTGCGGCCATGCTGGCCATCTCGGCGTGCGGTGAGGGTACGGGCCCCTCGCCCGAAGACAACCGCTTTGGCATCACCGCGACGGGGCCCGGCGTGCTGTCTGTCTCGCCGCTCGATACCAGCACGCACTTCGGCGGTTCGCCGCTCGGCTATCTCGCGCCGCCCGGGCACGTGCTGCCCACCGATCATGTCTACCTGTACTTCGTCGACCCGTGGGGATTTCAGCCGCAAGGCCGCGACTGCAGTCCGCGCCCGGTGCGGGCCGCGGGGAGTGGCGTCGTCACGTTCATTCTGGTCACCGAGGCTGCGGGCGACACCAAAGTGAATGTGCAGATGACGCGCACCTTTCAGTACTACTATGACCACGTGATCCTCAAACCGGGAATCGTCGTGGGCACACACGTCAACGCTGGTGACACCATTGCGACGACCACCGGTCGCTGCCCGTCGATCGATCTGGGTGTGTTCGATCTCGACGTCACCAACAGTGGACTGGTGAACACCACGCGCTACGGGATGTCCAGTCTGCACGCGGCGTCGCCGTACAAGTACTTCAGCGAACCGCTGCGCACCTGGATGTACAATCACGTGCGCATGATGGAAGGCGTGCCCGCCAACAAGGACGGGCGCGTGGACTGGGGGATTCGTGGCCGCCTGGTCGGCGACTGGTTTCATGCATCGCTCGCCGGTGAATCGGCCAACGTGATCGGCGGGCCCGCCGGGTGGACAAAATCGCTGTCGTTCGCATACGACTGGTACGACAACACGCAGCGACGCATTTCCATCGGCGGCAGCATCGCACCGGCGGGCGTGGTGCGCGTGGCACCGACCGACCCCGCGTTCGGCGATGTGCAGGTGACCTCGGGGGTCGTGGCGTATCAGACCACGAAAACGATGGGGAGCATCACCGACGGCTGGCTGCTGGTGCAGATGACCGCGGAGGATCGACTCCGTGTGCAGTACTTTCCAGGCGCGACAGCGCGGCCACTCGCGTTCACGGCGGCGGCGCACGACTACGTGCGCTGAGCGGACCACGGTCGCCACCCCCACCGGATGCGGCAGTGCGCCTCAGACCGCCGAGCGTGCGACATTCGAAGAGCGGCAATTGCCGAGCGACAACTGACGGTGGGGTGGCCGACTGCCTAACTTGTTCTCATGAGAATCGTCGGTGGCAAGTTTGCCGGTCGCAACCTCACGTCGCCGAACGACTTCCGTGTACGTCCCACGGCGGAAACGGTGCGGGTGGGGCTGATCAAGATGTTGAGCGCGGACCTGACCGGGGCGCGCATTCTGGATCTGTTCGCGGGCACGGGCGCGCTGGGGCTGGAAGCCCTGTCGCGTGGCGCACGGTATGTGGATTTCGTGGAGTACGGTCCGGCCAGTCTGCACGCGCTCAAGGCCAACATCGCCGCGCTGCGCATCCGCGAAAAAACCAAGGTGTTCAAGAAGGACGCGCTGCCGTTTGCCGCAGCCCTGGAGGCCGATCGGTACGATATCGTCTTTGCCGATCCACCGTACGGATCGCGCATGCTCGATCGCCTGATTGAAAGCTGGCACGCGCGGAAGTTCTCTCGCATTCTCGCGGTGGAGCACGCCACGGATCACGTGCTGCCGCGCGGGTACGACAAACGCATCTTCGAAGACTCGTGCGTGACGATTTATCGGCAGGAACCGCCAGCGCCGATCGTCGTGTGGACTCCCGAGCCGCCGGCGGCGTCGTAACTCAGCGGGCCGGACTCGCCGTCAGGTCAAAGACGTACGCCGACTTTGGCGGGATGGTCGGCAGCACAACCTGCGAGGACAGCGCGCCGTGCACACGCACGCGAAGCACCGTGCTGACGGAAGTCCCCAACATGTCGCGCCCGGCATAGTGGCCGGCGCTGAGCCCCGTGCGCGCACTCTGCACGCGAACGTTGGAGACGGCCGAATCGCCGACATTGGCGACCACCAGCACCGCGTGGCGGCCGCTCCGACGAACAAACGCGGCCACCGTTGCGTGGCTGGTGCTGAGCGCAACAAGTGCTCCACTGCTCAGCGCCGGATGCGATGCGCGCCGATGAATCAGTGTCCGGTACAACGAGAGCAGCGAGCGGTCGTCTCCATCTTGAACGGCGACATTCGACTCGAGTGAATCGCGCTGGAGCGGCTCCCACGGAGTGCCCGTCGTGAAACCCGCGTGCGGCCCCTCGAGCGTCCAGGCCATCGGCGTGCGGATCTGCTCATCTGGCTTGTCACCAAGCATGCCGAGTTCTTCGCCGTAATACACGAACGGCAGTCCGGGTAACGTGAGCATCAGTGTGGCGGCAAGTCTCGCCTTCGAGACATCGCCGCCAAACTCCGTACGCGTGCGCGGCTGATCGTGATTGCGCAGAAACGGCGCGTAGCGCAGCGGGGCGTAGGATGATGGCGACACGGCGCGTTGCAGTCGCAGCACCGGCGCCAGGAGACCGCGCGCATCACCGCGGCGGATGCCGTGAATCAGACTGTCGGCGATTTCGAAGGCGAAGTATGCATCCAGTTGATTCGGGTAATACGGCAGCAACGCACCTGTACTGTCAAATACTTCGCCGATGGTGAACGCGCCCGGTTTGACGCGGCGAACATGCGCGGCAAAATCGCGCAACACGCGATGGGTGCCGGGCGTATCGTCCACCTGCGCGCCGCGTTCGACCAGAAACTTCACCGCGTCGAGCCGAAATCCATCGACATCCATCTCCGTCAGCCAGAACGTGGCGACGTTCTGCATCTCGGCGAGCGCATCGGGCAACTCGTAGTTGAGATCCGGCATGCCCTGCCAGAAGAAGCCGTAGTAGTACTCGTCGCGCAGCGGCGACTTGTGCCACGTGTTGCCGCCCCAGCGATTGTCCGGGCCTTTCACCGGCGACCAGCGGAAAAGACGGCGTGCTGGCGACGTGGTGTCTCGGAGCGCCGTCTGGAACGCGGGATACTCACTCGACACATGGTTGGGCACCATGTCGACCAGCACCTTGATGCCGCGTGCGTGCGCGGCCGAGACGAAGGCCTTGAAATCGGCGTTGGTCCCGTAGTCACGCTCGACGCGATAGTGATCGCTCACGTCGTACCCGTGATAGCCGGGCGACTCCGCAACGGGCATCAGCCACACACACTGTGCGCCCAGGTCGCGCGTGGTGCGCGGATTGCCGTCGTTGATGTAGTCAAGCTTCTGCGTCAGACCGCGCAGGTCGCCGATTCCGTCACCGTTGCCGTCGTAAAACGAACGCACAAACACTTCATAACAGGTGGCGCCGTGCAGCCATGGCACTCGCGCGGCCGCGGCGGACGGTGCAGCCGCGGTCGCCGTCTGGGCCGATATCGCCGGGGCGCGCGTGCCGCCGGTCAGGAGCGCGGCGATGAGCAGCGCCCATGTCGCTTTTCGCTTCGTTGCCCGCTTCACGCGCCCAATCCGATCAACCGGGACGATTTCAGACGCATGTGGCGGATTCGCCTACAGGCTCTGCGGTGAATCCCGACAGCGAGTGGCATCATGTCGCCCGAAGAATGATGTAAGCGAAATACCACATTAACCCGTGACCCGTTTCCCCATGCGACCCACGCTGTGGTCCCCCCTGCTCGCCGCGCTGTTTTTCGCCGCGTGCCAGCCAGCTGCCGATCAGACCAGTGAGACCGCTGCCGCTCCCGCCGCTGGAGGCGGACAGGCAGCGGTGAAAGACGACGATTCGCAAGCCGACGTCGTGAAAGTAGCGGTGGGTTCAAAGGATCACACCACGCTGGTCGCGGCGCTCCAGGCGGCAGATCTCGTCAATTCGCTCGCCAACGCGGGGCCCTTCACGGTGTTTGCTCCCACCAATGCGGCATTTGAGAAACTACCGGCCGGTACGGTGGACGGATTGCTCAAGCCGGAAGCCAAGAGCCAGCTCAAGACGATTCTGCATCACCACGTCACGACGTCGGCGCTCGATGTGGCCGATCTCGCCGACGGGCAAGCGCTTGGCATGGTCGACGGCGTCAGCGAAACGATCACGAAGAAGGATGGGGCGACATGGATCGGATCGGCCAAAGTGGTGGCCTCGGTGCGTGCGTCAAACGGATGGGTGCACATCATCGATGGCGTGCTGGTGCCGCCGGCGAAGTAGCGTTCTCAGCCGACACGCCCGTCGACGATCAGCGCGGTCTGGCCCGTTCATACTGCGATGGCCACGCGATCTCGGCACCCAACGCGTGCGCGGCGAGCAGTGGCCAGTGCGGATTGCGCAGGAGTTCACGGGCGAGCAGCACCATATCCGCATCGCCATCCTGCACGATCGCATTGGCCTGCGTGGGGTCGGTGATCAGTCCAACGGCCGCCGTCAGGATGTTGGACTCGGCCTTCACGCGGCGCGCGAACGGTACCTGATACCCCGGTCCTGCCGTGATCTGCTGCTGCGGTGACAACCCGCCGGAGGAACAATCCACCACGTCGATCCCGAGCGCGGCCAGCCGAGCGGCGAGCTGCACAGACTGATCGACATCCCAGCCGCCCTCGACCCAGTCGGTGGCGCTGATGCGGACGAAGACGGGCAACTCCGCCGGCCACACGTCGCGGACGGCGGCCGCCACTTCGAGTGTCAATCGCGCCCGATTGTCGAACGATCCGCCGTAGTGATCCGTACGGCGATTGGAGAGTGGCGACAAAAATTCATGCAGCAGGTAGCCATGTGCCGCGTGCACTTCCGCCACCTGAAATCCGGCCGTGAGTGCACGACGCGCGGCCGAACGAAACGCCTCGACGACGCGCGCGATGCCGGAGAGTGTGAGCGCGCGGGGCTGCGGATACGACGCCGAGAACGGCACGTCGCTTGGCGCCATCACGTCATCCCATCCACCGGATTCGGGTGAGACGACGCCCGATCCATCCCACGGACGTTTCGTGCTCGCTTTGCGTCCCGCGTGTGCCAGCTGAATGCCAACGGCGGCGCCCTGGTCGCGCACAAAGCCGGTGATGCGCTGCAGCATGGCGATCTGTGCGTCATCCCACAGGCCGAGATCGAACGGGCTGATGCGTCCTTCCGGCGTCACCGCGGTGGCTTCGGTGAAGACCAGTCCGGCGCCACCTGTGGCGAAGGCACCCAGATGAACCAGATGCCAGTCCGTGGCGAACCCGTCGGAACTGGAGTACTGGCACATCGGCGACACGCCGACGCGATTGCGCAAGACGAGCGAACGGAGCGTCAGTGGCGTAAAGAGAGAGGACATCGTCACAATGTAGCATTCATGGCTGGCGTGCCATACGCTTGTCAGGGTGTCTACGTGTTGCTTGGATCACCGCTTCTTCCCCCAATGCCCCCAATCATGCCTACTCGAACCGACGCTGGTCCGCGGTGGTTGTTGCTTCCGATCGTTGCTTTTGCTCTCGCGGCGTGTGCTGGTGGTGATACCACCGGTGTCTGCGCCGTTGGCCCCGTGACGGTCACGTTGCCTGCCGCAACGATTGCGCTCGGGCAGACCGCGCAGGCGAGCGCCGACTACTCGGTGCAGAACTGCAACTTTCCGCCGCAGCCCACGTGGCTGTCGGAGAACACCGCCATTGCCACCGTTGATGGGAATGGACTGGTGACGGCCGTTGCGATCGGCGGACCGGTGAATATCCGCGCCACCGTCAGCGGCAAGTCGAATACGGTCTCCGTGTCGGTGGTGCAACCACCAGTCGCCACCGTAAGCGTCACGCCAGCGACGGCC
The DNA here is from genome assembly GCA_017991005.1 of Gemmatimonadaceae bacterium. GTDB lineage: Bacteria > Gemmatimonadota > Gemmatimonadetes > Gemmatimonadales > Gemmatimonadaceae > Gemmatimonas. The sequence continues at coordinate 12,022 of JAGNMU010000055.1, forward strand.
AATGTGGTGGTGGGGCAGACCACGACGTTGGTTGGCGCCACGCTGTCGTCGACTGGGGCAACACTGACCGGTCGCACCATCACCTGGACGTCGGCCAACACGAGTCGAGCCACGGTGGCAAACGGCGTGGTCACGGGTGTGGCTCCAGGGCCGGTCACCATTACGGCAACGAGCGAGGGCCAATCGGGAACGGCCGTCGTCACGGTCCTTCCCGTGCCGGTGGCAACGGTCACGATTGCTCCGGGGCCGGTCACGATGGTGCCCGTTCGCGGGAAGCTGTTGAGTGCCGTTGCGCGAGATGGCCAAGGCAACGTGCTGACCGGACGTACAGCAACCTGGACCAGTTCGAACACCGCGGTCGCCACAGTGGTCGATGGATTCATCTCGACCTTTACGACGGGCACGTCGACGATCACGGCAACTGTAGACGGCGTACCGGCCACCACGACGCTGACGGTCGTGGCGCAGACCAACCTGGGGTACGGTGTGGCCAACCAGCCCGGCAGCTTCAGCTCGTACGTCGTGGCCGAATCATTCACCAACCCGGGTGACTCCGTTACGGCCCGCAAGACGGCAACGGGTGCATACGAAGTGCGTGTGCTGGGCATGGCGGCAACGAGCGCAGCACGTCGCTTTGTCTATGTGAACTCCCGGGACGCGGCCGTGCAGTGTCATCCGGCCGGCGCTCCCACCGCCCATGCGTCCGGCGCCATGCTGATTGCGGTGTCCTGTGCTTCCGTCACCACGGGCGCTGATACCGACGCGGCCTTCTCGTTCCTCGCCCTTGGTGCTGACGCACTCTCGGGCCGCACCGGTTTCCTCGCGTCGCCCACGGCGGCGATTTCCGCAACGCCATTTGAGCCGACGTCGGCGTTCAGTTTTTCCTCGCGGGGGACAGATGCCAACGTGCTCGTCTCAAGCAGTGCGGCCGGTGTGTATGCGGCGCAGTTTGCCGCGCTGGCGCGCGGGGGCACCGACGGACCCGAGGAACATTTTGCGCAATCGTGGGACACGTCACCCGGTTCGTGGTGCGCCTCTGGCGGGTGGAACTTCGGCGGGTTTCAGGCCACCATTCGCTGTTACAATCAGGCGGGCACGCTTGCGGACGCTCGCTTTGGCACACTGGTCATCGAGAACGGGCGAGTAGGGAAGCGGTTCGCCATCGCGTGGGTGTTCGATCCGGTCGCACCGGTGTCGCCAAGCGGTCTCTTCACCTATACCACCGGCGGTCCGCTACAGCTCAGCAAGGTATCGATCGGCGTTCATGATCTCAGCTTTCCTGGACTCGGCGGCACCGCCGGAGTCCCGGTCTCCGTCATCGTCTCGTCGTATGGCAGCACGAACGCCCATTGCACGGTCACCGCCGTGACTCGCAATGGCGCGGATCTCGTGGCCCGCGTGCAGTGTGTTTCTCCGGTCACGGGGGCCCCGGTCGATCAACGGTTCACGATTGCGGTGATCGAATAGCGGTGATCGAATAGCGGAGACGATGGAGAGCTGAACGGGCGTCGCGCCAACTGGCCGCGGCGCCCGTTTTGCCGTTTCCCCTCTATCTTGCACCATGACACAACGGGTAATCGTGATTGGAGCGGGGGCCGCCGGTACCATGGCCGCCATCTTTGCGGCGACGGCAGGCGCCGAGGTGGTGCTGGTGGAGCGCACCCGCGATGGCGGGCGGAAAATTCTCATCAGTGGTGGCGGCCGATGTAACGTGCTGCCGCTCCGGGTGGACGAATCGCGCTTTGTCACCGATTCCTCGCCGAACCTGCTGCGAAAATTCGTGCGCGCCTGGCCACTGGCCGAGCAACGCGCCTTCTTCGAGGACACGTTGGGCATTCCGCTCGAAGAAGAGACGGAATCGCTCAAACTCTTTCCGGCGTCGCATAAAGCGCGCGATGTCCGCGACGGGCTCATGTCGTATGCGCGCGCCGTTGGGGTGCAGCTGCGCATGGAAACGCGCGTGACCGACATCGCACCCACCGACACGGGGTGGTCGGTCTCCTTGGACAATGACGTTCCGCTCACCGCCGACGCGGTGATCGTGGCCACAGGTGGACTGTCTGTCCCGAACACCGGCAGCGACGGCGCGGGCCTGTCGATGTTGGCCCGTCTGGGACACACGATGCATCCCACCTACGCGGCGCTCACGCCGCTCACCGCGAACGCACCCGCGTTCAACGAACTGTCGGGCATCTCGCTGACCGTCTCGATCACCGCGCGCAACGCGAAGCGCAGCGCGCAGGCGAGCGGCGGTTTTCTCTTCACGCATCACGGCTACAGCGGGCCATCGGTGTTGAATGTGTCCCATGTGCTGGTGCGCGCGCGCGCCGAGCAGATGGCGGCGGATTCGCGGCTCACCGTGCAATGGACCTCCCTCGGCGACGCGGAATGGGAAGCCGCGTTGCAGGCGCATG
>JAGNMU010000056.1 GCA_017991005.1 Gemmatimonadaceae bacterium
GTTCTCCAACTGCCGTTGCATCGCCGAGCGCCGGTCCACCAGCTCCTGCAACGACGCACGCTGACGCGTCAGCAACGACAGGCGCCGATCACGGTCCGGCGAACTGTCCGGCTCAGCGGTGGTGTTTGCAATGCGCACGTCCAATTGCGCGATGGCATCACCGGGAATATCACGCTCCAGTCGTTCGAGTCCCGATGCGAGCGCGCTGATGCGTTCCAGCAACGCGTCGGCGGTGGGCTCGACATCGGGGACCATCGCCTTGTCGGCATCGGACAATTTGGATGACGTCTCTTTGATCGTCATGCGATCATCGACCGCATTGCGCACGGTCTCCCCGTGCGCCGAATTGAGAACCGCCGGCCCCGCGATTCGCTCGAGCGCCTCGTTCAGCTGCAGGTGACGTGGCCGGTCATCCGAATGCGCCGCAATCTGCTTCCAGCCATCTCCAAGCGCGTCATTGGGCGTCACGCCGAACTTCTTCAAACGGAAGTAGTCGACCATCAGCAATTGTGCACTGACCAGTGAGCCGACCAGTCCCGCAACGAACGGCACAACCATCGGATCGATATGGAACGTGCCGCCGATGGCAAAGCTGACAATCGCGGTCACCGCGCTGCCGGCCAGCCACTTGAAATGCCGCTTGAACGCACCCGCGGTGCGTTCGATGCGGATGGGCTTGGGGAGCAGACTCGCCGGATCGGTCGACTCGCGCGACTCACTGCCCCAGATCTGTCCCCAGGTGATGCCGCGCGCGCGCAGACGCGCATAGCGGCCAAGCACACCCAGACCCAACCCCATCGACGGGAAGATCGCCCACGGAAACCCTCCGCTCGTGACGGCATTGATGGTGCCAAGAAAGACGATGAGTCCGGCCGTAACCGCGAGCTGTCCTTTGAATCGTCCAATGACTTGCGCATCCGAGCGTCCCGCGATGGCTCCGCCGCCAGCGCCGCCGTACTCGAGTTCCTCGCGCCAATGCTCACGCGTGGCGCGACGCTGATCCTTCACGGCGTGTCGCCAGTCTTTGAGTGCGTCGCGCCGCGCATTCTTCCACTCGCGCACTTCGTCCTTGTCGGCAAGCGGCGACAGCGGCGGAAAGTTGGGCATCGGGGGTACGACACCGGGTGCAGGCAACTGGCGTGGCGCGGGCGCGGGCTCGAGCACGCCGCGCGGCGCCCAGTCTTCGGCGCGATGTCCGGCCTTGTCGGAGTATTCCAGCGACATGCGGTCGCGCGGCGGCGTATACGTGCGCGGCGACGACCCGACTGGACCACCCGCGCGTGACAACGAGCCATCGCGCTGCACGCGCCGCAACGCATCGCGCATCTGCAGCGCGCTGTCCCAGCGATCGGACGGTCGTTTGTTGAGGCATTTCTCGAGAATGGCGACGAGCGATCCGGGTGCGCTCGGGCGCACGGACATGATCGGCGGCGGCGTCTCGCTGACGTGTTTGACCAGCATGGCGGGCGTCGTAGTCGCCTCGAAGGGCAACCGCCCGGCCAGCATGAGATAACCCACCACACCCAGCGAGTAGAGATCGCTCCGCCCGTCGACTTCTTTGTCACCGGTGGCCTGTTCCGGGCTCATGAACGCCGGCGTGCCAACGGCAATGCCCGTTTGCGTCAGTCGCGACCCACTCTCGGCCGCACGTGCGATCCCGAAGTCCGTCACCATCGCGCGACCCGAGTCGCGGTCGAGCAGAATGTTGTCAGGCTTCACGTCGCGGTGCACGACACCGCACGCATGCGCATACGCCAACGCATCGGCGGTCTGCTCCAGCACCGTCGCGACAAACTCCACCGGCGGTCGCGGATCGCGCTGGAGTCGCGCCGCGACGCTTTCGCCCGTCACCAGTCCCATCGCGAAGCACACCATCCCCGCTTCTTCGTGCACCGCGTAGATCGGCACGATGTGCGGATGATTGAGGCGCGCCGCGGTCTGTGCTTCGCGGACGAACCGTTCGCGCACGTCCGAGCGAAAGGCGAGATCCGGCGGCAGCACTTTGAGCGCCACATGCCGCTGCAGGCGCACGTCCTCGGCCGAATACACCACCGCCATGCCGCCGCGTCCGATCTCGGGACCGATGAGGTACTGCGCCCCGAATGCGGCGGTCACGCGATCGCGCAGCAGACTCGCATCGGCGGCGTTGGCGGCCGCACGCGCGGCGCCGCTCACGAGCGGCCTGCGCGCCGCTCGCGCGCGTGAGACGTACACATGCGCATGGCTCGTCAGGCCGGCGACGGCGCGCGGTTGCGCGTGGCATCGCGCACCTCCCCCGCTGCACCAACAGCGATGTCGACCTCGCGCGCCAGTGCCATCGCCTGTTCGGCGATCAGCGTCACGCTCTGCACCGAACTGTTGCCGGTGCGCAGACGCACCAGATCGAGTCGCATGTTCTCGAGCGCAATCCGGCAGCTCTCGATCTGCGCCTCGCGCGCCTGCCGCTTGCGCTCGACCTCTACCACGGCGCGCCGATCACGGCGCAACTGTGCAAGCCGGCGCACGCGCGCTTCGCTCTTGGTGGTATCGAGCGGGTTGGCATCGGCTTCGAGCGTGGCGATCTCGCTGTCGATGGCCCGCGCGCGATCGGCGCCAAAGCTGGCCGCCGTGCTGGCGAGTTCGACGGCCATGGCTTCGATCCGGCTCACCAGCTCGACCGCCGTCGACGCGACATCGGGAATCCGGCCACGCTCCGCCGGCGGAATGGTCGCCAGCAACCGCCCGATTTCTTCGCGATCGGCGCGCGCCTGCCGCACCACTGCCAGATACGGCCCCACCGCTGCCTCGCTGACAGGCGCGACCGGCATCGGCGCCGAGCGTTCAGCCCGACGCGCGGCGCGCGCGTCTTTGCGCGATTGGACCGCCATCGAGCCGCCAGCCGGCGTTGGCGCCGACGGGGACAGGACACCACGCAGCGTGTTCTTGTCGAGACGTCCCTGCGCGCGCAGTTCGTCGCGCTTTTTGCGACTGAACGTGGCGTGCACCGAATCGACCATATCGGAGATCACTTCGCCAAACATGCGATCGCGCGGCTGGCGCAGCACATCATGCCAGTCGTATCCGTCGCTCCACAACTTGGCATACTTCCACGCCATGTAGACGGTCCACACCGTCGTGATGCCGAAGAAGCTGCTGTCACCGATCACGCTGAGAAACACGATCACGCCGTTCACGAACACGTACGGCCCGAGCTTCTTCCGGAATCCGCGCACCTGTGGCGCGTTCCACCGCGACTGCTCTTCGAGTCCCGGGACGTAGTCGTCCGTCGGTACCGGATAGGAGGCGCCCGGTAGCCCCGCGAGCGGCGCAGGAATCGACGGTGCCACGCCCGTACGAGGTGAGTACGTCGGGGCCTGATAGCCCCGCGCCTGCGTCGGCGGCGGCGATGACGGCAGTCGCATGCCGCCAATCGGCGCACCGTTGAACATGATCGGCGTGCCGGACGGCGACGTGTGCGCGGGGATCGGCGTTTGCGGCACGATGCCGCTCTTCATCGCCTGCACCATTTCGCCGGCCGTCTGGAATCGCTGTTCAGGCGCTTTCTCCAACAGACGCATCACGATGCGCGTCAAATCCGGCGGCACGTCCTGTCGACGCTGATCGACCGGCACGGGCATTTCAGCCAGATGTTTGACCAGCAGCGCGGGTGTCGTGTTGCCGATGAACGGCGGCTCGCCGACCAGCATCTGGTACGCCACCACGCCCAGCGAGTAGAGATCGCTGCGCGCATCGAGGTCGCGATCACCCGATGCCTGCTCAGGCGACATGTACGCGGGCGTTCCGATGGCCATGCCTGTGGCCGTCAGGCGTGCCGTGTCACCACCACCCTCGGTGACGGCGCGCGCAATGCCGAAATCGGTCACGAGCGCACGCCCATCGATGTCATCGATGAGGATGTTGTCCGGCTTGATGTCGCGATGGATCACGCCGCGCGAATGCGCGTACGCCAATGCATCGCCGACTTCCGTGAGCCAGCGGCGGACATCGTCGATGGGCAGCGGACCGCGCTTCTTGAGCTGCGTCGCCAGGTTGTCTCCGTCGATGCAGGCCATGACGAAGAACACCAGGTTCCCGACTTCATCGACCGAATAGATCGGGACGATGTTGGGATGGCTGAGCTGCGCGGCCGTTTCCGCTTCCCGGAGAAAGCGCGAGCGCACGTCACGCCGGAACGACAGCTCCGGCGGCAGTAGCTTGATCGCTACGAAGCGTTTCAGGCGCTTGTCACGCGCCCGGTAGACGATACCCATGCCGCCACGTCCGATCTCCTGATCCACCTCATAGGTGGCACTCAGCGCATTTTCGACGTGCGCGCGGAGTTCGTCGTCCTCGGCAGACTGGGCTACAGAATCGGGCACTCGCTGGGGATCGAAGGGGTCCACTCCAGAAACCGTAGTGTAGCACACGGGTACGAGTGGCAACAGCATTCCCTGACGGGACAGATGACGACCGGGAGGAGTCCGGCCGTCCCGGCAGGGACTGGCAGTCCATACGTCAGCCGGTCAGGGAAAAGTTGCAAAGCCTGCCGAGATGGCGTAAACCCAACGGTGCGGAACGTGCCAGCTCTATGGCGCCAATCCTCCTTCGACAGGAACGTTCGACATGGGCCAGCGCCAAACTCTCCCCGTTCTGCCACTTCGCGGAACGGTCATGTTCCCCGGCATCACCGCACCGATCGCGGCGGGCCGACCCGGCACCCTGCGTGCCATCGAAAACGCGGTGAAGGGCGACCGGCTGGTGTTTGCCGTCGCCCAACGCGACAACACTGAAGAGCCCACGGCGGACATTCTGTTCACGACCGGCGTGATCGCCCGGATCGGTCAGATCCAGCGCGGGCTGGGCGGTGTGCAGCTGCTGCTCCAGGGCGAGCAGCGCGCCACGGCGCTCCAGTACACCGAACAGGACGGTCATCTCGTGGCGGTCATTGTGCCCGCCGAAGAGATGATGCCGCTGGACCTCAAGGATCCGGCCTTCGAGGCGCTCCACAAGGAAGCGCGCGAGCGTGCGGCTGAGCTTGGTGAAAAGCGAGGCCTCCCGGAAGAAGTGGTTCACCAGGTGCTCGATTCGGTCGACGACGCCGGAAAGTTCTCTGACCTGGTCGCCGGCTACATCGAGCTGACCGTGCCGGAAAAGCAGGGGCTGCTGGAGACGCTCTCGGTTGAAGAGCGGCTCCGCCGGGTGCTGGTGCACGTCCAGCGCCAGATCGGCCTGCTGGAAGCGCAGGAAGACATCAAATCGCAGGTCCAGGAAGAGCTGGGCGAGCGGCAGCGTGAGATGTTCCTGCGCGAGCAGCTCAAGGCGATTCAGAAGGAGCTGGGCGACGACGACCAGTCCAAGGAAATCACCGAACTCCGCGAGAAGCTGACCAAGCTCGAGCTGCCCAAGGAAGCCCGCGCCGAGGTGGAGCGGGAAATCGGTCGCCTCGAGCGCGCCGGCCGTGAGTCGATGGAAGCGCAGGTCATCCGCACCTATCTCGAGTGGATCGCCGAGCTGCCGTGGAGCAAGCGGTCGGACGACCATCTGAATCTGGCACGGGCGGGCGAAATCCTTGAGGAAGACCACTACGGTCTCAAGGACGTCAAGGACCGGGTGCTGGAGTTCCTGGCCGTGCGGCAGCTGCGTGCGCAGCAGGTGGCCGAAGAGATGGCGACGACGGGTGAATTCCCGGCCTCCAAGCTCAAGGGCGACCTGTCCGACGCCACACCGTCGCTGGGCAACGGCGATTCGGAGCGGCAAATCACCGACACCCGCGAAGCCAAGGCGCGGGCGATGGCGCGTGGCCCGATCCTGCTGTTCAACGGACCACCGGGCGTGGGCAAGACGTCCATCGCCAAGTCGGTCGCGCGGGCGCTTGGTCGCGAATACGTGCGTGTGGCCCTCGGCGGCGCACGCGACGAGGCCGATATCCGCGGCCACCGTCGTACGTACGTGGGCGCCATGCCGGGCCGCATCATTCAGGGCATGAAGCAGGCGGGCACCAAGAACCCGGTCTTCCTGCTGGACGAAGTCGACAAACTCGGCCAGTCGTATCAGGGCGATCCGTCGAGCGCGCTGCTGGAAGTGCTCGACCCGGCCCAGAACGATTCGTTCACCGATCACTACCTCGGCGTGCCGTTCGACCTGAGCGAAGTGCTCTTCATCGCGACGTCCAACTTCATCCAGAACATCCCCGGTCCGTTGCTGGACCGCATGGAAGTGGTGGACTTCAGCGGGTACACCGAACGCGAAAAGGCGGAGATCGCCAAGACGTATCTCATCCCGCGTCAGCTCGAGGAGTCGGGATTGGCCGGTCGTGAACTCACGTTCACCGATGACGCGGTCATGAAGGTGATCAGCGAATACACGCGCGAAAGCGGCGTGCGTCAGTTGGAGCGCCAGTTGGGTGCGGTGGCGCGCAAGGTGGCACGACGTGTGGCAATGGGTGACACGGCGGCCATCGACGACAAGATCATCAGCGCCGATGAAGTGCGTGAACTGCTCGGGCGTCCCAAGGTGCACCCGGAACGCGCGGCGGAACACGACGAAGTCGGTATCTCCACCGGCATGTACTACACGCCGATGGGTGGTGACATCATGTTCGTCGAAGCCAGCATTCGGCGTGGCTCGTCGCGTCCGCGCAAGGATGACGATGCAGAGACGGTGCGGGTTGGGCCCATCTCACTCATTCTCACCGGTCAGTTAGGTGACGTGATGAAGGAGAGCGCGCGGGCGGCACTCACCTACGCGACCAACAACGCCGACGCGCTGGGCATCCCGGCCGATCGTGTGGCGTCGGCCAGCGAGGCACACATTCACGTACCGGCGGGCGCGATTCCCAAAGACGGACCAAGCGCCGGTATCGCCATCGCGCTGGCGCTGGTGAGCGAGATGTCCAACCGCAAAGTGCGGCGCGATGTCTCGATGACGGGCGAGATCACGCTGCGTGGGCGGGTGCTGCCCATCGGCGGCGTGAAGGAAAAGGTGCTCGGGGCGTACCGCGCTGGTATTCGAGAAATCATCATCCCGAAGGCCAACGAGGCGGATCTCGAGGACGTGCCGGACGAGGTGCGCGAGCAGCTCAAGTTCCACCCGGTGGAGACGCTGCGCGAAGTGCTGGCCATCGCACTGGTGGACAGCGGTCGGCACAGCGATGCGGCGATCGAAGAACTGATCGGCGTGTAACGGCGGACTGAGGGCACGGCCTGCGAACGCAGGCTGCATGCGGGGCGAAGGACGTGACGCGCGGTTCGTCACCTCCTTCGCCCCGTTCGTCGTTTTGCTGCAACCGGCGACGGGTCCGGCGCGTACGGCGCGCCATGCAGACACTCTCCGGCCTCCTCAACGGCGCGCTCATCGGACTCGACGCCATGCGCGTCAATCCGCTCCGTACCCTGCTCTCCACCCTTGGCGTGGTCATCGGCGTCGGGTCGCTGGTGGCGGTGCTCTGTCTCGGGGACGGTATGGAGCGTGCCGCCCGGTTGCAGATCGAACAGGTCACTGACGTGCAAACGGTCAGCATCGATGCCAAGACCTCCGAGCGTGTGGACGGGCAGACCTTCGCCATTCGCGACTATCCCATTTTCTCCCGCGCCGACGCAGCGGCAGCCCGTGCCATCCCGTTCGCGTCGGATGTGACGCTCCGCGTGCAGGGGAACACGGTCGTGGACCTGCCCGAGACGGGCAAGCGGCGACAGACGATGGTCACCGGCACGTTGTCGCGCGCCGATGTCTTTCAACACATGAAGTTTGCCGATGGCCGTTTTTTCACTGATGCCGAGGTGGGGCGCGGCAGTCGCGTGGTGGTCCTGTCCTATCGACTCGCCGCCGACCTGATGGCAGGTCGTGATGCCGTCCGCATCGTGGGCCGCACGGTGCGCGTCAACGGGCAACCGTGTGAGGTGATCGGCGTGCTGGAGCCCTTCGAAGGCGAACGTGACGGCACGCAGTCCGCGTGGATTCCATTTGAGGCGGCAACCGTATTGCTCCCCGCCACCGCATCGCCACGGGCCACGTCGATTTTGCTGCGGGCCACCAGTGTCGAACAGGTGCACGCGTTGGAAGCGGAAGTGAAGGGCTGGATTGCGGAGCGATTTGGTCAGCGCGCCAACGCGGTGCTGGTGCAGACCTCCGAGGCGCGCATCGCTCAGGCCATGCAGGGCATCCTGCTCTTCAAACTGTTTCTGGGTGCGATCACCGGCATCTCGCTCATTGTGGGCGGCATCGGCATCATGAATGTCCTCCTCGCGTCGGTGAGTGAACGCACGCGGGAGATCGGCATTCGGAAAGCGATGGGCGCGCGGCGCCGCGACATCCTGTTGCAGTTTCTGGCCGAATCCGTGGCGATCGCCGGTACCGGCAGCGCGGTGGGCATAGTCATCGGACTGGCCGGTGCCTTCGGGCTGACTGCGCTCATTCGTGCGCAGGCCAACGCGAACTTCCTGTCGGCGAGTTTCTCACCCTCCACCCTGATGGTGGCCGCTATCGCGCCGATCGTGGTCGGGCTCATCTTCGGCACGTATCCCGCGCGTCGGGCGGCGCGCCTGAGTCCGATCGACGCGATCCGACACGAGTAGAAGCGCGCGGATCAGTATCCGATTGGACCAAACCGGAAGAGACTCCACGGCCACACCGCCGCACCAGGCTCGGTGCCCTCGAGAAACCACTCGGTGTACCGACGGTCGGTGGGCGTTTTGTTGTCGGCCGGTTTGCCACTGCTGCGGTCAAGCTCGACGCCGACAACTCCCGGCGGCGGCGTCCATGGCGCGCTGCCGCGCGACCCGTAGACGCTGGCAATGATCTGACCGGCGATCGGCGCCGCCAGTGTGCCGCCCACCGCGCCGGGCGAGATCATCGACGGCTTGTCGAAGCCGATCCATACGCCGGTCACCAATTCCGGCGTCATGCCGACAAACCAGACATCGGTGTTGTCATTCGTGGTGCCCGTCTTGCCCGCCACCGGAATGCGCGCCGGCACGATCTTTCGCAGCGCCGTCGCCGTGCCGCGCGTCACCACGTCCTGCATCATGTCGCGCATGATGAACGCAATACGTGGGTCCATGGCCGCCTGCGGGGCCGCAATCTGCGGCGCCAGGACGGTGCGGCCGGTGCGATCGTCGATGCGGGTGAGAAACCGCGGGGTGACCGACACGCCGCCGTTGTCAAAGGTGGCGTACGCCGCCACGAAGTCGAGCGGCTGCACAACCGAGGCGCCGAGCGCACTCGACGGGTACGGTGCAATCGGCGCCCGAAGCCCCGCCCGTCGCGCCAACGCGATGACCGAGTCCATGCCGACGCCGAGCGCCAACTGCACCGCGACCGGATTGCGCGAACGGGTGAGCGCTTCGCGCAGAGTGAGTGCACCAAGGAAAACGTTGTCCGCATTGTCCGGACTGTACATCTGGCCATTCTGCAGACGAATGTGCAGCGCGGTATCGGCCACGAGACTGCTGGCGGTCAGCCCCTGCGTCAGCGCCTGCGCGTAGACAAACGCCTTGAACGACGAGCCGGGCTGTCGGTTGCCGTCGACGGCGCGATTGAACGACGAGCGCGCGTAGTTCCGCCCGCCGACGAGCGCACGCACATCACCGGTTGCCGGATCGAGCACAACCGCGGCGCCTTCAAGGCACGCCTGGACTTTGGCCCGTCTGTTTCGGGCGCTGTCGATCGGCGTCGCCGCAGCGCACGGTACGCCGCGAAAACCGGGCCGCGTTTCGATATCATCAAGGCCACTCGACACGGCGCGCTGCGCGGCCGCCTGCATCTGCGGATCGATGGTGGTGTGAATGCGATAGCCACCCTGCGTCACCGGAATACCGGCGCGCTCCGCCTGTACTCGCACCACGTCCACCACCCACGGCGCCGACGGCGTCAGCGAGTTCACGGTTTTAATCGGCAGCCGCTGCGCCGCATCTCGCTGTGCTGCCGTGATGTAGCCTTGCTCCGCCATCAGGGCCAGCACCGTGTTGCGACGCTGCCGGTTACGGTCGGGGTACCGTGCCGGATCGTACAGCACCGGGCTCTTGGGCATCGAGGCGAGCGATGCCGCCTCCTCGAGCGTCAGCTCCGACGCCGACTTGCCAAAGTACTGACGGGCGCCCATCTCGATGCCGAATGAGCCACGCCCGAATGAGATCTGATTGAGGAACGCCTCGAGGATCTGTTCCTTGTTGTAGTGCTTCTCCATCTCGATCGCCGCCTGCTGTTCGCGCAGCTTGCGCACGGGCGACTTGTCGCGGCGATCGATGAGATCGGGGTGCATGTTGCCGACCAGCAGCTGCGTGATCGTGCTGGCGCCGCGGAGATCACCCGTCACCGCGTCCTTGAGCGCCCCCGCAATGCCGACCAGATCCACACCGTTGTGCTGATAGAACCGCTTGTCTTCGACCGCCACGAAGGCCTGACTGACGAACTTGGGCAGCGTACGCAGTGGCACGCTCAGACGTCGTTCGCGTCCGATGATGCCGATCACCGATCCGTCGCGCCCGAGCACCACGGAGACCTGTGCCGGTTGAATGATCTGCCACGCTTCGCCGGTACCCGTCTGGGCCGTCCCCGGCTGGACCGTGGCCGGTGGTCGGGCAGCGCCGGTCGACTGGGCGAATGCGCCCGGCGTACCGGAGAGGACACTCGCGGCCACCAGGGCGACGAGGCGCGTCCCACGCGCTGATCTGCGCGAAGACCGGGACGATGAGTGGTGAATCGGGGTCGATGGTGACATCACGGTGCAAAATACACTTGATCCGGTCAGTTGATCGCACGACGCCCGCGCGGCAGCTTCCACGCATGTCCAGTGAACCGATTCGTCCGCTGACGCTCGCCATCTGCCAGTTCGCCCCCCGCAAGGGCGATACGGCCGCCAACATCCAGCGACTTGGTGCCCTCTGCGCCCAGGCCGCCTCGCTCGATCCGCGCCCACAGGTGGTGCACTTCCCCGAAACGGTCTTGTCGGGCTATTTCGTCGAAGGAGGCGTACGCGAAGTCGCCGTGACGGCGGGTGCGCTGGCGAACGACCTCGACGACGCCTACCGCACGGCGTGTGTACTGGCCGGTGTGCCAACGGTCGCGATCGATATCGTGGTCGGCTTTTACGAACGGTGGCGCGACACGCTGCACAACAGCGCGGCGTACCTGACCATCGGACTCGACGACGGACCGCCCGTGCTGCGGCACGTCCATCGCAAGAATTTTCTCCCCACGTACGGCCTCTTTGACGAGGAGCGGTTCGTGGAGCGGGGCACGGATATCCGCGCCTTCGAAACGCCGTGGGGACGCGCCGCCATTCTCGTCTGCGAAGACGCCTGGCACTCGATGTCCGGCATGATCGCCGCGCTGGATGGCGCGCAGATGGTATTTGTGTCGTCGGCGGCGCCGGCCCGTGGACTGTGGCCGCGTGACGACGGGATCCCGGGCCCGTACAGCGCCGCCCGGTGGGAACGTCTGATTCGCGACATCGCCGAAGAGCATGGCGTCTACACCAGCTTCGCCAATCTCGTCGGCACCGAAGGTGGCAAACGATTCTTCGGCACCTCGCTGCTGGTAGGTCCCGGCGGCGATGTCCGGTCCCGCGCACCGGTGTGGGACGAGAGCATGCTGGTCGTCACCCTCGATCTCGATGATCTCGTGCGTGCCCGCTCCGACGCGCCGCTGTTGAGTGATCTCCGCGTGGCCTTGCCGCACGTCCTCGACACGGTGCGCCGGGTGCAGGAGAACGCTCCCGTCGTGCTTTCGTACGACGGGCCGGAGCCCGCCGCCGCCGATCTGCTGCGCGGTGCGCGCGGCTTCACAACCGGCGAGTTCCCCATTCCGGGTCACCCGGCACCCGCGGCGGTCTCGGATGCCGAGGTCGTGGGGCGTATCGGCCGGGAAGCACTGCCGGTCATTCGGCAGTCCATGCGTGATCACGGTGGCCCGCCACCGTTGACGATCGATCCGGCCATGGCCGAGGAGTGGCTCACCGGGTTTCTCCGGGAGGAGATGACGCGGCGTGGGTTTCAACGCGCCGTCATCGGGCTCTCTGGCGGCGTCGATTCGGCAGTCACCGCCTATCTGGCGGCCCGCGCACTCGGTCCGTCGAATGTCATCGCGATTCGCATGCCGTACCGCACGTCCAGCGGCGACTCGCTGCTTCATGCCCAGCTCGTGATCGACGCGCTGGGCATCGATTCGCGGACGGTCGATATCAGCGGGCCGGTCGACGCGTACTTCGAGCACGATTCGGAGGCGGACGCCGCGCGGCGCGGCAACGTGATGGCGCGCACACGCATGATCACGCTGTTTGACCTGTCGGCGCGTTTTCGTGCGTTGCCGCTCGGCACCGGCAACAAGACCGAACGGCTGTTCGGATACTTCACCTGGCACGCGGACGATTCACCGCCGGTCAATCCGATCGGTGATCTGTACAAAACGCAGGTGTGGGCACTGGCGCGCCACCTCGGAGTGCCCGACGCCATCGTCGCCAAACCCGCGACGGCCGATCTCGTGGTGGGCCAGACAGACGAGGCAGATCTTGGCATCAGCTACGCGCGCGCCGATGACATTCTCAACGGCCTGCTGCACGGATTCACGCATGAGGCGCTGCGCGCGCGCGGCTTTTCCGTCGAGGAGTTGGCGCTGGTGGAGCGACGTCTGGCCACGACCCACTGGAAACGTCGCCCGCCCGCCACGGCCCTTGTCAGCCACAGCGGCATCGGAGAGTCGTACCTGCGACCGGTCGATTACTGAAGCGCATGCCGCACCGGGTCCCGCCGACGCGCGCGAGTGACCGCTGATGGGCGATGAAGTCGCACTCTATCTGCGGCTCGGCGTGCATCACATCGCTGACTTGTCGGGCTACGATCACATTCTGTTTGTCACGGCGCTCTCCATCCCGTACGCGCTGCGCGACTGGCGACGCCTCGCGGTGCTCGTCACCGCCTTCACGCTCGGCCACAGCCTCACACTCGCGCTGGCCACCCTGCGGGTGGTGGCCGTGCCCGGCGCGGTGGTCGAAGCACTGATTCCGGCGACGATTCTGGTGACCGCGCTGCTGACCTTCGTCTCGCGAGCCAAGGCCCACGACACAGACGGCGCACTCACCCACGTGCCCCCGTCGCACTATCTGCTAGCGGCGGTCTTTGGCCTTATTCACGGCCTCGGCTTCTCCACGTATCTGCGCTCCCTGCTTGGCGAGGAGGAGTCGATCGTGATGCCGCTGCTGGCGTTCAACGTCGGGTTGGAAGTTGGACAACTCATGATCTTGTCCGTTGTTCTCGCCCTGGGATGGGCGGTGACGCGCGTACTGCTCACGCGCCGGCGGTGGGAGTGGCTTCTGGCCAGTGTGACGGCCGGGTTGGCCGTCGTGTTGCTGCTTCAGCGTTTGTAGCTTTCAGGATGGCCCAGACGGGACCCCCGTGGCGGGAATGCTGTCCCGGGTCGCTCGCATCACCCCACACTCACTATGCGCACTCTCACTCGTTGTTTCCTCGTCGCAGCGCTGATGCCCGTGTCGCTGCACGCGCAGCAATGGCTCAACGCCGAGCCGAATCCGAAGACCAACAAGTCGATCTTTCGTGCACTCGATGAATGGCCGTCGCCGAACGATTTCCGCGACGCATCCGGGTCGCCGGGGACGCGCTATTGGCAGCAGCGGGTCGACTACGTCATCAAGGCGTCCATCGACACCACCAGACACGCGCTGGCCGGATCGGAGCGGGTCACCTACCACAACAATTCGCCGCAGCCGTTGTCGTACGTGTGGTTTCAGCTGGATCAGAACATCGAGGCCGGCAACAGCCGCGCCAACATGACGAAGGATCCGCTGCCCATGACGATCTCGCCGCAGGCACGCCGCTTCCTGCTGCCCGAGCAGGACGAAACAGGCGGCTATGAGATCAAGAAGGTGTCGATCGTGTCGGCCACCGGCACCACCAAACCGGCGCGCTTCATCATCAACGGCACGCAGATGCGCGTCAATCTCGACGCGCCGATTCTGACGGGCGGCACGGCGCGCATCGATATCGACTGGTCGTTCATTGTCCCCGAGGGCGGCAACAACAGTCGCGGTGTCCGCGAACTGGTGAAGGACGGGTGGATCTACGAAGTGGCGCAGTGGTTTCCGCGCGCCGCCGTCTACGACGACGTGTCCGGCTGGCAGAACGATCAGTTCCTTGGCCAAGGCGAGTTCTATCTCAACTTCGGCAACTACGATGTGAGCATCACCGTGCCGCACGACCACATCGTGCGCTCCACCGGCACGCTGCGCAATCCGCTCGACGTGCTCACGGCCACGCAGCGCGCGCGTCTCACCACGGCGATGGCCGGCGATACGTCGGTATTCATCGTTCGCCCCGACGAAGTTCAGACACCGGGCGCTCGGCCCGCCGGTACGGCGCCGCTGACGTGGCGCTACACCGCCGAAAACGTGCGCGATTTTGCGTTTGCCACATCCAAGACG
>JAGNMU010000455.1 GCA_017991005.1 Gemmatimonadaceae bacterium
ATCGACGCCACAAACAAAGAGCTTGACCGGCTCGGAATCAAGATCGACAGCGACGCGCGCAACACGCAGTCGCAGGCGCCATCCGCGCCAACCGCATAGGAGCAACCATGAGACAGAAACTCACCGGACCGGCGCTTCGTCGCGCCGCGTCTGGCGTCGAGGTATTGGACGCGGACAAGCGGACGTTCCGCATCTCTTTCAGCAGCGACGAGCCGTACCTGCGCGCGTCATGGTTCGATGAGCCGTGGCTCGAAATCCTCGGGCACGATGCGGACGAAGTGGACATGTCCCGCATTGACGGCGGCGCTGCGCCGCTGCTGTGGGGCCACGATTCCTACAGCCGCGATGCACATATCGGCGTTGTCGAGAAAGCTTGGCTTGAAGGCGGCCGCGGTCACGCCGAAGTCCGCCTGTCGTCGCGCGCCGATCTGGACTCGCTTTGGTCCGACATCCAGGACGGCGTGATCCGCAACGTGAGCGTTGGCTACAGGATCGAGGAGCGCACGTTGGTTCGCGCCAATTCGGACGGCCCGAACGAGTACCGCGTGACTCGTTGGCAGCCGATGGAACTTTCGCTGGTAAGCGTGCCAGCGGACCCGAGCGTGGGGGTTGGCCGCAATGCCGACGACAACGCGACCCGCTTCACCATCACCAATATGGAGACACGAAACATGACCACCACCACCGAAACCCCGGTGCAGACCCCGGCCGCGCCTGCGGCTTCGGTGGCGAGTGCCGAAGAAGTCCGTGAAGCCGCCACCCGGGCGGAACGCGAGCGCATCAGCATGATCCGCGCCGCCGTCAGCGGATTGGATATCCCGGCCGCGACCGTCGATCAGTGGATCGCCGATGGCAAGACGGTGCCGGACTGCCGCGCCGAAATCATCGAGGCCCTCAAGCGCAAGGAAACGCCGATGAATCCCCGTATCAGCATCGGCGAGGACCTGACGCGCGCCGCCGTGATCGGCGGCGTGGAATCCGCCATCCTGTCGCGCATGACCGGCGGCAAGGTCGAAGAGATCGCGCGGCCGTACGCCTACGCCTCGTTCATCGACATGGCCCGCGCCGTGCTCGCCCAGACCGGCCGCAACGTATCCGGCTTGCCGCGGCATGAGATCGCGTCGCAGTTCCTGCGCGCGCACTCCACCAGCGACTTCCCGTACATCCTGGCGAACGTCGCCAACAAGCGCATGCAGCGCCAGTACGCGGAAAACGTGCCGAGCTACGCCCGCTGGGCGCGCCGCGCGCCGAATGCGCCGGACTTCAAGACGATCTCGGTCAACCAGCTCGCCAACAACCCTGCGCTGTCGCTCAAGGTCGAAGGCGCGGAGGTCACCTACGGAACGGTCAGCGAGAAGCGCGAGCAGTACACCATCGCGACCTACGCGCGCGGTCTGGCCGTCACCCGCGAGATGATCGTGAACGACGATCTTCGCGCGTTCGACCGCGCCATCACTGGCTTCGCCGGCTCGGCCCGCCGCCTGGAAAACTCGCTGGTCTACCAGCAGCTCACGGCCAACGGCAACATGAGCGACGGCGTGGCGTTGTTCCACGCGACCCATGCCAACCTGAGCACCGGCGCGACCACCGCGCTTGATGCGACCAACGCCGCCGCCGCGCTCGCCGCCGCCCGCAAACTGCTCCGCAAGCAGACCGGCATGGCGTCGGAGATCCTGA
This sequence comes from Gemmatimonadaceae bacterium, assembly GCA_017991005.1. Lineage (GTDB taxonomy): Bacteria > Gemmatimonadota > Gemmatimonadetes > Gemmatimonadales > Gemmatimonadaceae > Gemmatimonas. The sequence goes on from JAGNMU010000455.1 coordinate 1,678, forward strand.
ACCTGACCCCGCGCTACATCATCGTTCCGGCGGCCTTGGAGCAGACCGCGTATCAGTTCACCTCGGCCAACTACACGCCGTCCACGCCGGGCAGCGTGAACGAGTTCAGGGCCGGTGGCGCGACTGCGGTCGAACCCATCGTTGAGGCGCTGCTCGATGCGACGAGTGCGGCTCACTGGTACATGGCGGCCGACTCGTCGCAAGTGGACACCGTGGAGTACTGCTACCTCGAAGGCGCCGAGGGTGTCTACGTCGAGCAGATGGTGGACTTCGACACCGACGGCATCAAGGTCAAGGCTCGCCTTGACTTCGCGGCCAAGGTCATCGACTGGCGCGGCTTGGTCCGCAGCAACGGCTCCTGATAGGGGCGCGCAGGCAATCAAAGGGGCGCTTCGGCGCCCTTTCTCTTTTCAGGAGTTGAGACATGACGACGAAGTATCAGCAGGACGGCGGGGTCATCACCTACGCCAACAGCGGCTCCGCCATCGCGGCCGGCGATGTGGTTGTGATGGGCCATACCATCGGCATCGCACTGACCGACATTGCCGCGACCACCGGCAGCGGCGCAGTCGCGGTCGAAGGCGTCTTTTCGGGCGTCCCGAAGGTCACGGCGGCTGTGTTCGCCCAGGGCGAGAAGCTCATCTGGGACGTGTCGGCTGGCAAGTTCGACGACTCGGCGGCATCCCCGGCAACGGGCGACGTGACCGGCGGCGCGGTGGCATGGGTCGCTGGCGCCAACAATGAGACGACCTGCACCATCAAGCTCACCCCTGGCAACGCGACCGTGACGTAATGGCCGGCATCCGCGCATGGCAACGCCAATTCGACGCACTGGCGTTGCCGGCCTTTGCCGGCGTCGGGCTGGGCGATACGGGAACGTATCGCTCGCCTGATGGCGTCGAGACGGTCATCACGTACCTCTACGACGAGGAACAGATGATCGACGCCGGCAGTCCTGAATCTGGCGTGGCTGCATTCGTGCGGTCGCGCCAGATCGGGATCATGGCCGCCACGGTCACGGTCGAGGCAAACGGCATTGTCATCGGCGACGATGGCCGGACCTGGCGCCTCACACAGTGGACTGGCGAGCGCGACGACAGCATGCAGTGGTGGGCGTGTGCGCCTGTACGTGGTGATGGCGCATGAGCACCGAGTCTGACGCACTGGCGGCGATTGCTGCGCTGCTGGCGGATGTTCGCACGGCGAATGGCTACGCTACTGAGGTGGGCGCCGACGTGCGCCGGTCTTTCATCTTCGGCGAACTTGCAGATGATGCTGACTGGCAGACGCTGGTTTACACCGCGTCCGAAACATACGGCACCGTCAATGCCGAGGGCGAGGGAATCGCCGGAAACCAGCGCGTGTATGACTTGGCGCTGGTCATCCACATCGACGCACACCGCAGGTTGGATGGCATCGAAACGGCAGACGCGGCGGCAGACATCAAGGCCGACGTCCGGCGCGCGGTGCTGGTCCCGTCCGGGCGTCTCAAGCTGGCCGGCGTCGAGGTCGGCGCTATCCGCTACCTTGGAAACGAACTGATCCCGGAGGCGCTTGCATCGGGCGCGCTTGGGATCCGAACCCGCGTGCGCGTCAACGCGAAACAGACGATCACGCACTGACCAAACCGCAACCGCAACACCCGGAAAGGCCCGCCATCGCGCGGGCCTTTTTCATTTCCGACTCTGGAGAACAACATGGCACACACCCCGCTGACCAAGGTCGAAAACCTGGTGCTCGGCCGCGGAATCTGCTTTTTCGCCCCCTTCGACGCTGCCGGCCTTCCGATGGGCGAGCGCGACCTCGGCGAAGTCTCGGCCGTCAACATCACGATCACGTCCGAGGTCGAGAGCTACTACAGCTCGCGCACGGCCACCCGAAAGAAGATCCGCGAATGGGTCACTCAAGTGGATTTCGAGGGCACTTTCACGATCAACGATCTGTCGGCCGACAATCTCGCGCTGATCATGGCCGGCAGTACGGCCACCGTTACGCAGGCCGCCACGCCGGTCACGAACGAACGCATCTACAACGCCGAGAGCAACCGTGAGTATCAGCTCGGCGCGAGCACGACTCACGTTGCCGGCGTGCGCAACGTCTCGGCGGTCACGGTCAAGCTGTACGAGCTCGCCAACGCCGCGGCGCGCGCCAATTCGACGGCCTACACGGTCGG
>JAGNMU010000057.1 GCA_017991005.1 Gemmatimonadaceae bacterium
GCTCCACGCGTACTGATCGCCGGTCGGCGACTGGATCGCCTGCCAGTACTTGTCGCCCGCAAACGCGTTGGCGTACTGCGTGGTGAACTGCTCGCGCTTGACGCTCGAGAGAATTGTGTCTTCCACTTCCTGCGCGCTTGGCCAGATGTCGCGCAAGAACACCGGACCATCGCTGCCGATGCCGAGTGGCTCGGTCGCCATGTCGATATCCATGCGGCCGGCGAGTGCGTACGCCACCACCAGCGGCGGTGAGGCCAGATAGTTGAAGCGTGTCTGCGGATTGACGCGTCCTTCAAAGTTACGGTTGCCCGAGAGCACGGCCGCGACGTTGAGTTTGCCCGTGTCGATCGCTTCGCTGATTTCCACCGGCAGCGGTCCCGAGTTGCCGATGCACGTGGTGCAGCCGTAGCCCACCACGTTGAAACCGAGCGCGTTGAGCGAGTCCATGAGACCCGCTTTGTGGAAGTAGTCGGTGGCCACCTTGGAACCCGGCGCCAGCGATGTCTTGACCCACGGCTTCGTGGTGAGCCCCTTCGCCACCGCCTTCTGCGCCAGCAGTCCCGCCGCCAGCATCACACTGGGGTTGGACGTGTTGGTGCACGAGGTGATCGCCGCGATCACCACGTGGCCGTGCTGCAGTTTGAACTTCTGCCCTTTGTAGTCGCAGTGCACGCCGTGATCGGTATCCACCGGGCTGCCTTCCGCCACCATGGTGGCGGCCGGGCTGCCGGCGGGCGCAGCGGCGGCACCGTTCTGCGTAGCCAACTGCGCGGCCAGCGCTTCGCGATACATCGCCTTGCTCTGCGACAGCGGCACGCGATCCTGCGGACGTTTGGGGCCCGCGAGACTCGGCACCACCGTGCTCAGATCGAGTTCGAGCGTGTCGGTGAAAATCGGATCAGGCGTTGCATCGGTCCGGAAAAGCCCCTGCGCCTTGGTGTACGCTTCGACCAGCGCCACCTGTTCTTCACTGCGACCAGAGAGACGCAGGTACTTGAGCGTTTCCGCGTCCACCGGGAAGAAGCCCATCGTGGCGCCGTACTCGGGGGCCATGTTGGCGATGGTCGCGCGATCGGCGAGTGCGAGTGACGACAGTCCCGGTCCGTAGAACTCGACGAACTTGCCCACCACCTTCTTCTTGCGCAGCATCTCGGTGCAGGTGAGCACGAGATCGGTAGCCGTGGCGCCAGCGGGCAATTTGCCGTGCAGTTTGAAGCCGATGACTTCGGGAATCAGCATGCTCACCGGCTGACCGAGCATCGCGGCTTCGGCTTCAATGCCGCCCACACCCCAGCCCAGGACGCCGAGGCCGTTGATCATCGTGGTGTGCGAGTCGGTGCCCACCAGCGAGTCGCAGTAGGCCAGCGTGTCGTCGCCGTCTTTGGCGGTAAACACCACCTGCCCCAGGTATTCGAGATTCACCTGGTGGCAGATGCCCGTGCCCGGCGGGACCACGCGGAAGTTGCGCAGCGCCGTCTGACCCCACTTGAGGAACTCGTAGCGTTCGTTGTTGCGCTCGAACTCGAGTTCGGTGTTGATGAGAAACGCGGCCTCGGTGCCGTACTCGTCCACCTGCACCGAGTGGTCGATGACCAGATCGACCGGCTGCAGCGGATTGATGCGCGTCGGATCACCACCGAGCGCGACCATGGCGTCGCGCATGGCGGCGAGGTCGACCACGCAGGGCACGCCCGTGAAATCCTGCAGCAGCACGCGTGCCGTGCGGAACGCGATTTCCTTGTCCACCGGCGCCTTGACGTTCCAATGAGCCAGTGCTTCCACGTCGGCGCGTTTTACAAAGGCGCCGTCTTCACCGCGAAGCAGGTTCTCGAGCAACACGCGCAGCGAGAACGGCAAGGATGCCGCCGTACTGCCGGGGAGCGCGTCGAGCGTGGACAGACGGTAGTACGCATACTGGCGGTCACCTACGCCCAGGGTGGCGCGGCTTCCGAACGAATTGGGATGCGACATGAAGGAAGGTTGGTCCTGCGCGGACCAACCCCATGGGCGGCCCTACGCGTTCTGGACGGAGCCACTCATCGCGCCGTGGTGCCTCCATTCTGGCGGGCACCCGGTACCGACGAGGCTACAGGAAATATCGGCCGCCGCACGTCGTCTCGCCACACATCCGTAGCCGGAATCACTCGAATGGCGCCTTCCGGACAGCACCGCACGAAGTCGCCGTCGGCCGGAGACCATTCGTGTCGGCCACCGCGGGGGACCGCTTTCTGCTGGGTATCGAGCGCCATGATCTCGGGGACGCGGGCCACACACAAGGCGCAGCCGGTGCAGGCCGCACGGTCCACCTCGATCGTCATTTCGCGCCGCGGGAAGATGCCGCCGGTCGCCGACATCATCACCGGCAGGTCTGCGAGCGCCGCCTTCATGGCATTGTAGCCCAGTTCGAGCAGTTCCTCGACGTTGGCGAAGCTGAACCAGCCGATGTGCGACACGGTCGGGCGCACCAGCAACATCGGCGGCTCGGTCCACCGCTCGAGTGTCGCCTGCTGCTGCTCGTGCATCATCATGGTGGCGGCCCGCATGAAGATCGAGGCAAAGCCCTGGGTTGCCACTCCCGAGGCGACCGGGACGTCGGCAATGCCCACATCGATCGCGATGAGGGCGTCCACCTCCTGTGACGCAATGGCTACGGGCAGGTTGTCGGTGGTGCCGCCGTCAATGCAGATGCGGCCGCCCACCACACCGGGCGGAAAAAACCCGGGCAGGGCGCACGAGGCATAGACCGCGTCGCGCACGCGGACATCGCGCATGCCGGGGCGTCCGAACACCACGGGAATGCCATGCTCGATATCGACCGCCGTGACGAGCAACGGCGCCGCGAGATCCGCAAACGTGCCCTCCATGACCAACTCATCGCACAGGGCACGCAACGGTGCTTCGAGATAGATCGAGCGCGACAGCATGCGCTCCATCAGCATCCCGATGTGGTTGATGCGAAAGAGATCTCGGCGACGAAAGCGGCGGGCGCGATCGGCCAACTCGGCGGGCGGAATACCGGACGCTGCCGCCGCCGCGATCATCGCGCCGATGCTGGTGCCGGCATAGAGTGCGGGCGTGACACCGGCTTCGGCGAGCGCCTGGAGCGCCCCCACGTGGGCGAGGCCCTTGAGTGCGCCGCCGCCGAGGACCAGTCCGATTCGGGGGATGGGATGCGAACCGCTCTGGGTGAGCGACGCGGTGCTGGCTGCGGGTTTGTAGGGCCGACTCATGCGGCAATGCCCACCGTCGCGCGGAACGTCCTGCCTGCTGCGTCCGGGCCGATTCGTCGCCCGTTCATGTCCTGCTCATCTGGCGCTGTAGATTGCCCGTCATGCGCATCCTGCTCGTAGAAGACGACGACACACTTCGTGAAAGTGCAACCGCATTTCTTCGAAGTGCCGGCTTTGCCGTCGACGCGGCGCCGACGGGGAAGATGGCGCGCGAACTGGCCGGCGTCAGCCCCTACGATGCCGTCATTCTCGATGTGCGGTTGCCGGATGCCGATGGTTTTGCGCTGTGCACGGAATTCCGTGCCCGTCGCCCCCCGCCGCGGGTGATCATGGCCACGGCGCGCGACAGCGTTGACGATCGAATCGCGGGCCTCGATCTCGGGGCGGACGACTACTTGGTCAAGCCGTACGCGCTTGGCGAGCTGGTGGCGCGGCTGCGGGCGCTCTTGCGCCGACCCGACGTCGATGCCGATGTGATGCTGCGGGTCGCCGACCTCACGCTTGATCCCGCGACGCGTACGGCTCGGCGCGGTGACCGTGACATCACGCTCACGACCAAGGAGTACGCGGTCCTGGAGGTATTGATGCGCGGCGCCGGACGGGTGTTGAGTCGCACGTACATCAGCGAACACGCGTGGGACGACAACTATGATCCGTTCAGCAACGTGATCGATGTGTATGTCGCCCGACTGCGCCGCAAGGTCGACCACGACGGCGAAATGCCGTTGCTGGAGACCATTCGTGGTGCCGGCTACCGCATCGCCGAACCCCGCGTCGGCGCATGACGCGTTCTGCCTCATGACGCCTTCTGCAACAGCGCGTGTGGCCGAACGCCACGCCCCGCGTATCCGGCTGCGATTCACGCTGCTCTTTGCCACCACCATTCTCATTGTGCTCCTGGCGTCTGCCGCCGCCGTGCGCCTGATGATGCACCGCGCGCTCGACCGCGAATTCGAGGCGTCCACGCGCGCGTCAGCGGCGCTCGTTGCGCAGTTCTTTCGGGTGGAGATCGCCGAGTATCAGACCATCGATGCCACGGTCGCGCACATTGCCAGTGAATTGGTATTCGAAGATCGCATGATTCACGTGATGCGTCCGGATGGCACCGAATTCGGCGTGGTGGGCAGTCCGGCGCCACATCGCCATCGCACGTTGCTCCCACCCGTGCGCACGGTCACCGTGCCGCTCGATGCGCAACTGGCACCGCGATGGACGATTCAGGTGCAGGCCAGCGGTGCGAGTATCGCCGCGGTCGAAGCGCGCATCGATCGATGGCTTGCGCTGGGTATCCCCATGATCGTGGTACTGGCCGCAGCGCTCGGCTGGTGGCTGACGGGACGCACCCTCCGGCCCGTGGGACGTATGGCCGATGCATCGGCGCGAATCGAACCGGGCACCGGCGGACGGTTGCCGATTGATGATCCCGACGATGAACTCGGACGACTGGGTACCCGCTTCAATGCGCTGTTGGATCGTCTCGATGGAGCGCTCGATCAGCAGCGACGGTTCATCGGCGATGCGGCGCACGAGCTGCGGACGCCGTTGGCTCGATTGCGCAGTCGCGTCGATGTCGCCTTGCAGTCGCCAGGCGCTGATGTCTTGCCGGCCGTCGAGCGCGACATCGTGCGCATGTCCACTCTGGTGGATGAGCTGTTGCAGCTGGCCCGCGTTGATGCCGGCCGCGATCAACCGCTCGCGTCCATGCAGGCCATCTACCTCGACGATCTGGTCACCGACGAGTTGCGACACTGGCAGGAAGAGGCGCGCCTCGCCTCGGTCGAACTCACCTGCACGATGTTGCAGGAGTCATCCATTGACGGCGATCCTGTGCTGCTGGCCCGGCTCATCGGCATTCTGCTCGACAACGCGCTGCGATACGGCACCAGCGGCGGCCGCGTGGACGTGCGCGTCAGTACGGAACGCGGACTGGTCACGCTGGACGTGGAAGACAACGGAATCGGCATGAGCGACGAAGAACGGTCGCGCGTCTTCGAACGCTTCTATCGCGGCGAGCGCGCCCGCGCCCGACGCAGTGACGGTAGCGGACTCGGACTCGCCATCGCCAAATGGATCGCCGAGGCCCATCGCGGCACGATTCGGGTCTCGCCGGGAGCTCGAAGCGAGGGCACGCTGGTGACGGTGCAGTTGCCCGAACGACCTCCAGCCTGACTACGAGACCGGCCACTCCTTTCGGGTGACAATCGGTGCGGGCTCACCGGCCTGACACCACGCTTCGCGCAGGGCCCGCAGCGTGCGTGCCGGGCCGACAAAATCCCGACCATCCACGGCTTCCTCACACCAGGCGTAGAGCGCGTCAAAGCTGCGCGCAGCCGGACCATCCAACTCGAGTGCAGCGCGGAGCAGGCCAATCGTCTCGCGGGCTGCCGCGTGATCAAACGACTCGCAGGCGCGAATGGCGCGGTCGTACGCTCTCACAATTCGTCCCAGCGGATCGAGCGTTGGTGGCGCAAACGCGATGGCTGGGACGCTGGAGCTGGGAGTCGGAATCGCTGGCATAGTGAAGAATTCAGGGAGGGATAACGGCGTCGGCATCCACTCGGGCACCTGTTTGGTTCATCGGCTCCGGGGCAGGTGTTCTTGAACAGAAAACTGTGCGGAATGTGACGCAGTCGACCTCTGGTGTGCGTTCGGTTGGGCGGACCGCACGCCCCGTGACACCGGTGCCATCGGCATGACGTTCATGACCCATTCATCATGAACTCGTAAGTTCGCGCCATGACTCGTCCCGCTTGTTGTCCCCGACGAATTTCGCGCGCGCGGATGTGGGTACCGACGCTTGGCGCGCTTCTGTCGGCTGCCGTGGGGCCGCTCGCGGCGCAATCCACGACGTCCACGTCCGCTATCTCCCAGCCATCCGCGACGCCGCTCGACCTGTCCGGCGCGCTCCAGCTTGCGCGGCAACATGCGCCAAGTCTGCGCATTGCCGATGCGCGACGGGACGCGTCGATCGGCCGCGCCCGGGAGCTGGCGCAGTTCGTCAATCCCACGGTGGAATACCGCCGAGAGAATCTGGGGAGCTCGCTCTCGCCCGATATCTTCGCGACCGTGTACCTGCCTTTCGATGTCACCGGCCGGCGACTGGCGCTTCGCAGTGCGGGAAGTGCCGGCCAGCGGCGCGCATCGGCCGATGGCGATGCCGATCGGCGTGATGCTGAACTGCGCGTGGCGCAGGCGTGGCTGCGGGCGGCGGCCGCAGAAGAGTTGGTGAATGTCGCGCGCACGCAGGCTGCGGCCATGCGGGAAGTCGCGACGATCGACTCAGCCCGACAGCGGGAAGGGGCGGTGGCAGAAGCGGTGGCGATGCGAACGCGACTTGAGGCGGATCGCGCGCGTGTGTCGCTGGCCACGACAGTTGGCGATGCGGCGCGGGCCCGCGCCGACTTGGCCCGGGCCGTGGGCGTCCCGGATCGGGAGTTGCCGCCCGTGAGTCTCCTGACGGCACCGGCCATGCCAGAACCGCCTGACAGCGTCGCCGCCGCAACTATGGCGACGGCATCGCGTCCCGAGCTGGCAGCGCGGCTGGCCGGCGTGCGTGAAGCGAAGGCGCGACTCGGCGCCGAGCAGCGTGGCGCCATCGGCGACTGGCAATTGCAGGGCGGCAGCAAAAAGACTGCGGGTGTCATGACCGGACAAGTCGGACTGGCATTGCCATTTCCGCTGTTCAACCGCAACGACGGTGCACGTTTGCGTGCGCGCGGCGATCTCGCCGAAGCCGAGGCCATGCGGGATGACGCGAGTATCGGTGTGCGTGCCGAAGCGGTGGCCGCGCTGACGGCCTACCTCGCCGTGCGTGCGAACCGGGCCGACGCCGCCACGTTTGCGGCGCGAGGGCGGGAGATCGCCACGATTGCGCGCACATCGTATCGCGAGGGACACGCGTCGCTCGTGGAACTGCTGGATGCGGAACGCGCGGCATCTGACGCGATGTCCGCGCACATTCGCTGGTCGGTCGATGCCTGGCTGGCCCGATTGGAACTGGAACGAGCTCTGGGCGTCCGGCTCGATGCCGATGGCCCTCTGGATCTGCCGCTTCGCGCGGCGTCGCCTTCGACCTCACGTTGATCATGAAAACTCTCCGCTTGGTGTGCGGTGTCTCTCTCGCGACGCTCGCGGCCTGCAGCGGGACCGCCGCGAAGGACCCCGCCGAGGCGCCCCAGGAGGCCGCAGCCGCGGCGGACACGGCCACGCTCTCCGCCGATGCCGTCGCCATTGCCGGCTTTACGCTCGACACGGTGCGCACGATTCCGTGGCAGAGTGCGACCGCCGCACCCGCACGACTGATGCTTGATCCCGCCGGTGTGGAAACCATCGGCTCGATCACCGAAGGGCGCATCACGCACGTGCTCGTTCGTGTGGGGGACGTCGTGAAGGCGGGGCAGGTGCTGGTGATGATTCACAGTCACGAGATCATGGACGCGCGCAGCGCGCTGGTGCGCGCCACCTCGCAGGTGACAGCGGCCACGGCAGAGCGCACGGTCGCGGTCGCCGCCGCGGAGCGCGCGCAACGCCTGTTTGCGGCCAAAGCGATGTCTCGCGCCGATGTGGAACGCGCCGACGCGGCGCGCGCGACGGCGGACGCCATGTTCGAGCAGGCGTCGGCCGAACGCGAGCGCGCGAGCGCGCTGGTCGAACATCTGGTGGGTGGCGGACCGGTGCCGTCCAACGCCGATCCGCACGATGTGCTCATTCGCACGCCGATCGACGGGGTGGTGATCGATCGCGTGGCGCAGCCCGGCACGGTGGTACTGCCAGGCGACGCCCTGCTGACGGTGGGCAATCCGAATCGGCTGGTGCTGCAACTGCGACTGGGTGAATCGGCTGCGCAACTGGTGCGCGTCGGAGCGGTGGTGCATTACGCGTTGACCGACGATCCGACGCAGCGGCATCAGGCCGTGGTCACGCGCATCGCGCCGACTGTGGACACACTCACACGCACGATCGAGGTCCTTGCGACGCCGAAATCCGGCGCGCGGATCGGACGTGCCGAGTCATTTGCGCAGGCGGATATCGTTGGCGTCGGTGGAACGCCGGCGGTGATTGTGCCAGCCGCCGCGGTGCAAGCCATGGAAGGCGACACGGTCGTGATTGCGGCGGAACAACGCGGCGCTGGCATGTTTGTGGAAGCGGTGCCGGTGCGCGTGGGTCGTCGCACTGGCGAGCGCGCCGAGCTGCTGTCGGGACTGGGCGTGGGGCGGCCGATCATCGTTGGCGGCGCCGCGATTGCCAAGGCCGAGCTGCTCAAACGCCGCAGCAACGGCGGTGAATAACCCATGCAAAAGCTGATCCATTTTGCGCTGCACCGCCGGGGATTTGTCATTGGCGGAACGCTGCTGCTGATGGTGGCGGGCTTCTGGGCGCTGCAGCGCATTCCGTTCGACGCGTTTCCGGATCTCACCGGCACGCGGGTGGAAGTGATCACGGTGGCGCCGGGTATGGCGCCGGAAGAAGTGGAACGCCTGATCACGTATCCCGTCGAATCCGCACTGATGGGCATTCCCGGCGCCGAAGGCGTGCGCTCCACCTCCAAGTTTGGCCTGTCACTCATCACGGTGCCGTTTCCCGATGGCACCAAGGTGTATTTCGCGCGTCAGCTGGTGCAGCAGCGACTCAGTGATGCCAAGGGCGCGTTGCCGCCGGGCATCGAGCCCGCGCTCGGCCCCGTCTCGACGCCGATGGGCGAGTTGTATCAGTTCGTGCTTTCCAGTGATTCACTCTCGCTCACCCAGCTCAAGACGATCAACGACTATGTGATTCGCCCGCGACTGCGTACGGTGCCGGGTGTGTCCGAAGTGAATTCGTGGGGTGGCCTGGTGGAGCGCATCGAGGTCACCGTCGACCCGGTCCGTCTCGCCGCCCGCCGACTCACGCTCTCCGATGTGCACGACGCGCTGGCGCGCAACACCATGGCGTTTGGCGGGAGTTATCTCGAACAGGCAGGTGAACGGTATACGCTGCGCGGACTCGGTCGCGTGGAGAATCCTGCCGAGATCGAGCGTGTGATCGTGACCGCGCCGGGCGGAGCCGCGGTCCGCATCGGCGAAATCGCGACCGTCCAGTTGGGGGCGCTGCCGCGCAACGGCGCCGTCACCAAAGACGGAAACGGCGAAGTCGTCAGCGGCATGGTGCTGAAACTGCAGGGCGCCGACTCACGCAAGGTGATCGCGGCCGTCAAGGCGCGCATGCAAGAGATCGAGAAGGCGCTGCCGCCCAATGTCACGGTGACACCGTTCTACGATCAGACCGAGTTGGTCAGTCGTACCACGACCACGATCGTCAAGAATCTCGTGGAGGGCGGTCTGCTGGTGATTGCCGTGCTCTTCCTGTTTTTGCGGAATGCACGGGCGGCGCTGATTGTGGCGTCGGTGATTCCGCTGTCGATGTTGGCGGCGTTCATCGGCATGGCGACCTTCGGCTACTCCGCAAACCTGATGAGTCTGGGCGCACTCGACTTCGGTCTTATTGTCGACGCGTCCGTGGTGATGGTGGAGAGTTTCATCCGGCGCATCGAGCATCACCAGGACACCCATCGCCTCGGACTCTTCGAACGCGCCGCCGTGGAAGTCGGTCGACCGATTCTGTTCGGTATCGCCATCATTGTCGCCGTCTACATCCCCATCTTCACGCTCGACGGGATGGAAGGGCGCATGTTCAAGCCGATGGCGTTCACCGTTGTCTGCGCGGTGCTGGGCAGTCTGCTGCTGGCGCTCACGTACGTGCCCGCGGTGTCCGCCTGGGCGCTTCGCAGCGGCGAAGCCAAACAGGCGCCGTGGCTGGTGGCGCTGACCGCACGCTACGGCACGCTGCTTGACGCCGTCATGCAGCAGCCACGCAAGGTGGTGGCTGTCGCGCTGGCGCTGGTGATTGTGGCTGTGGCGTCGATGACCAGGATCGGCACCGAGTTCATGCCCAAGCTGGACGAAGGATCCATTCTGATCACGTCGCGGCGGCTGCCGAGTGTCGCGTTGGGCGACGCGACACGGTTGTCGACGGCGGCGGAAAAGATCATCAAGAAGTTCCCCGAGGTGATCACCGTGGTGACCAAGGAGGGGCGTCCAGACCTCGCCACCGAAGCGATGGGTCTTTTCGAGGGTGACATGTACGTCATTCTCAAAGCCCGCGACGAGTGGACCACGGCCGATGATTCTGAAGGCCTTGTGGCGGCGTTCGATTCCGCGCTGGCCGTGGTGCCGGGAATGTCAATTTCCTTTACGCAGCCGCTGGCCATGCGGCTGGACGAGGCGGAGAGCGGCATCCGAACCGATCTGGGCATCAAGGTGGTCGGTCCTGATCTGCAGCAGAACCAGTCGCTGGCCGAGCGCATCAGTCGCGTGGTCGCATCAGTGCCGGGTTCGGCGGATGTCGGTGTCGAGATCGCGGAGGGCTCCGGGCAGGTGCGCATGGAGGTGCGGCGCGACGCGCTGGCGCGGTATGGCTTGTCCGTCGCGGACGTTCGTGACGCCATCGAATTGGCCATGGGGTCGCAGACCGCCGCGGAGCTCATCGACGGATTCCGTCGTGTGGGCATTGTGGTGCGGCTACCCGAGACGTCGCGTCAGGATGCGGTGTCGCTTGCCCGCCTGACCATTCGCGCGCCGGGTGGTGAGATCGTTCCGTTGTCGTCGGTCGCCACCATCACCACCACCACGGGACCGGAACTGATTGGTCACGAGGATGCGCAGCGTCGCGCGCTGGTGCTGTCGAATGTGCGTGGTCGTGACCTTGGCAGTTTCGTGAAAGAGGTGCGCGCCCGCGTGGCCGCGGATATCACGGTGCCCGCTGGGGTGTTTCTCGAGTGGGGCGGACAGTACGAAAATCAGCAGCGGGCGATGGGGCGGCTGACCATCGTCGTGCCGGCCGCGCTCCTGCTCATCTTTGGCCTGCTGTACCTGTCATTCCGGTCGATCGCGCAGGCGCTGCTCGTACTCTCGAACGTGCCGTTCGCGCTGGTGGGCGGTATCGCCGCACTCTGGGTGCGCGGACTCAATCTCAACCTGTCCGCCAGTATCGGATTCATCGCCCTGTTCGGTATCGCGGTGTTGAACGGGGTCGTCCTGGTCGAGCATCTCAACCACTTGCGGCACGATCCGCACGATGGTCACAACGTGCTGGCGCGTGTGCGCAAGGGCGCAACCGACCGACTACGCCCCGTGCTGATGACGGCACTCGTGGCGAGTCTGGGCTTCATTCCCATGGCGCTCTCCACCAGCCCAGGCAGCGAAGTGCAGCGGCCGTTGGCGAGTGTGGTCATCGGCGGACTGATCACGAGCACCGTGCTCACCCTGTTCGTGCTGCCCGTGCTGTATCGCGCCATGGAAGATCGGCGTGAGCGTCGTCGCGCCGTGGTCATGCATGCTGTGCCGGTGGGGGGCTGACACCGGTGGTGTCCGGCGCGCAGGTTATGTCCGTGATGACCGACGACCTTCTCCGTTTCCGCGACGAATTCCCGATTCTCGCGACGTCCACGTATCTCGTCTCCAACTCACTGGGCGCGATGCCGCGCACGGTGCCGGACCGACTGGCCGACTACACCGAGCAGTGGCGGACTCGTGGCGTGCGCGCGTGGGCCGAGGGGTGGTGGGAGTTGCCGGTGACACTGGGCAACGAAATTGCCCCGCTCATCGGCGCCGCGCCGGGAACCGTGGCGATGATGCCCACGGTGACGCAGGCGATGAGTACGATCCTCAGCGCGCTCGATTTCCCGGCCGACCGCAACGAGATCGTGATGACGGCGCTCGATTTCCCGTCGGTGCGCTACGCGTACGATGCGCTGGCACCACGATTGGGCGCGCGCGTGACCGTCGTCTCCGGCGATGACGAGATCGGTATTCCACTCGATCGCGTGCTGGCGGCCATCACCGAACGCACGCGGTTGGTGGCCATCTCCCACGTGCTCTTCCGTTCGGCGTACATCATGGACGCTGCGGCGATTTGCGCGCGCGCGCGTGAGGTTGGGGCGCTGGTGGCGCTCGACGCGTATCACAGCGTCGGCGTGTTGCCGGTGGATGTGCAGGCCCTCGGAGCAGACTTTTTGTGCGGCGGCGTGCTCAAGTGGCTCTGTGGCGGGCCGGGCGGCTGCTTTTTGTATGCGTCCCCATCGGCAAGCGAACGGTTTGCACCGGCACTGACCGGTTGGCAGGGCCACCGCGCGCCCTTTGCCTTTTCGGGGACGATGGAGCCCGCCAGCGGGGCGTGGCGATGGCTGGGAGGGACGCCAGTGGTCCCCGCGCTTTTTGCCAACATGGCCGGACCGCGACTGATCGCGGCGGCCGGACTCGACGCGATTCGCGCCAAGAGTCAGCGGCAAACGACGGCGCTCATTGCCGCCGCCGACGAGCGAGGCTGGCGCGTCAGTGCGCCGCGCGAGGCCGCCCGACGCGGCGGGACGGTGGCGTTCGATGTGCCGAATGCGGCGGCGGTGGCGCGGGCACTGCTCGCGCGCGACATCGTCATCGACTACCGGCCGAATGCCGGCATCCGCGTTGCACCCCATTTCTACACCACCGACGATGAATTGTCGGCGTGTGTCGCCGCCATCGACGAGATCCTGGCGACGGGCGAATGGTCGCGCTTTGCCGGGGTCACGTCGACCGTCACCTGATCGGGGCCAGACGGCCGGCAGGGTGCTGGCGTCAGTCACGCGGTGCTGACAACTTGCAGCAGCGGGCCGCTGCCGAGCCGTTTCATCGGTGTCCTTCCACTTAGACGACGCATGAATTCGCCCACCAATCATCCGCCGCGGAAGCTTCGCAAGCAGTACTCGAACACCAAGTATCCCCTGGTGGTGATGAAGTTCGAGGACGGCCACGAGATCAAGGTGTACCAGAACACCGGCAAAGTGTTTGACGTGTGGTCCGGCGAGACGATCAAGCTGATGGCGGTGTACGATCCGACCTCGAAGGAGTGGGAGCTGATCGAGGCCCGCAAGAGCGACGCGTTTGACGACGCACCGGCCGGCTCCTGACTACCGGCGGGACTGTCTGCACGCCGTTGTATCCGCGCACGCCGATAGGCGTGCAATGGTTGCCGCGGTGCGGTGCAGCGAGTACAATCGGGCGTGTCTGAGATCCGGTTGAGGATTCGCTGCACCGATGACGTTCAGGCCGCGCTCACGCGCGGCGGCGCCGTCGTCGCTCTGGAAAGTTCCGTGTTGGCGCAGGGGCTGCTGCCGCCATTCAATGGCGAGGCCGCAGACCGCATGTGCCGCGCCGTGACGGACGCCGGCGCAACACCCGCCATCACCGCGATCGATCGCGGTGTTCCAGTGCTCGGGCTGTCACCGGAGACACTCACGCGGTTTCTGGCACGTGATGGCGTGCGCAAAGTGTCGGCGCGGGATCTCGGCATGGCAATCGCCGACGGCGCCGATGGCGCGACCACCGTGGCCGCGACGCTCGCACTCTGCGCGCTCTCGGGACTCGAGGTGTTTGCCACCGGCGGCATCGGCGGCGTGCATCGCGACGCCCCGTTCGACGAATCGGCGGATCTCAGCCAACTCGCGCGCACGCCGGCGATTGTGGTGTGTGCCGGCGCCAAGTCGATCCTCGATCTGCCGGCGACGCTCGAACGACTGGAGACGTTGGGAGTGCCGGTCGTGGGCTATCGCACCAACGAATTGCCTGGATTTTTCACCACCGGCACCGGGCTGATGCTGAGTGCCGTCGCCGAAGACGTCACCGCTATCGTCCGCGCGTGGCGTGCACATCGCGCACTCGGCCTCCCAGGGGCGATGGTCGTGGTGCAGCCGCCACCACGGGACTACGCGCTGTTACCCGAGCTGGTGGAGGACGCCACGGCGGCAGCATTGCATGCCGCGGCGGAGCAGGGTATTCGCGGGGCGGCCGTCACACCGTTTCTCTTGGCCGAGGTGCAGCGTCGTACCTCAGGAGCGTCGGTGCAGGCGAATCTGGCGTTGCTGGCGAACAACGCGTCACTGGCCGGTCAGATTGCGGTGGTGCTGGCCGACTCGCGGCGTCACGAGGCCGGACCTGACGCAAGTGGTGCGGCCGCAGGGCAGTTGCCACACGGGATGCAGGTGCAGTGAACCGAGGCAGAGAAACGATGCAGTCGCCGAAGCTGGTTGCAGTGGCGGTGGAGTTGAACTTCGCACGAAGCGCACGGTAC
>JAGNMU010000456.1 GCA_017991005.1 Gemmatimonadaceae bacterium
CGGCGGCACACAGCGACTGACGCGGTTGCTCGGTGATCGCGACGGGATCGAAGGAGTGGTGACCGCGCTCGAAATCGTGCTCGGTGGCCGACAAGTCACGGCGGACGACGCGCACCGTATCGGGCTGGTGGATGAGCTCGTGGCCGAAGGCGACGATTGTGTCTCGCGCGCCAGCGCGCTGGCTCGTGCGTTCATACAAGATGACCACGCGCCGCTCGCACGTGCCGTTCGGCTCGTGCATGAGCGCCGAACCGCGTGGGAGCGTCCCGGATCCATCGATGCCGACGAGGTGTTTGCGCTGGCGCCGGTACAGCGACTGCTGGATCAGGCACGCCGCGTTGGCCGCACGGCCGCCGCTGATCGTGTGCTCGATGCGGTGCGCACTGGTTGGCGTGACGGACTCGAGGCGGGGCTGGCACGTGAAGCGCGTCTGTTCGCGGAAGCCGTCGTCGATCCAGACGGAGGCAAGGCAGGCATTCGCGCCTTCTTTGACAAGCGCAGCGCCCCACTCCCCACACGCCGCCGCGTACAGTTCGACGCGACCGAACGGGCGGATTTGATCGCGACAGGCGCACTGCTTCCCGTGGGGGCACCGTTCTTTCCCGGCTTCACGCCAATCCCACAGTGGCAATTCGGACTCGGTGTGGTGCGCGATGACGCCACGGGCGCGCCGCTGCATGGGTTGCCGATCGAGGTCGAACGGGAGGTGGTCGTGCCCGTTGAGCAACCCACGCCCAACGAAGCGCTCGTGTATGTGTTGGCCTCCGAAGTCAACTTCAACGACATCTGGGCCATCACGGGCATTCCCGTTTCGCCGTTCGACAACCACGACAACGATCACCAGGTAACCGGCTCCGGCGGCATCGGCCTCGTGGCCGCACTGGGAAATGAGGCCAAGTCGGAAGGGCGACTGCGTGTCGGTGATCTCGTGGCGATCTACTCGGGACAGAGTGAACTGTTGTCGCCGTTTGCTGCCCGTGATCCGATGTCCGCAGACTTTCGCATCCAGGGGTACGAATCACGGAGCGGGAGCCACCAGCAGTTTCTGGCGGTGCAGGCGCCGCAGTTGCACCCCATACCGCAGGACCTCACGCTCGAGTCAGCGGGATCATACATCCTCAATCTCGGCACCATCGTCCGTGCGCTGTTCACCACGCTGCGCATCGAATCGGGGCGATCGATGTTCGTGGAGGGCGCTGCCACCGGCACGGGCCTCGAGGCGCTCAAGAGCGCCGCGCGACATGGATGCGCGGTGACCGGCATGGTCTCGAGTGAGGATCGGGCCGCGGTGGTGCGACTCAATGGTGCACGCGGCGCGATCAATCGCCGAGACCCGGCCGTGGCGGCGTGTTTCACCATGGTGCCAGGAGATGCCGAGGGGATTGCCGCGTGGGAGGCGCAGGGCGAGGCGCTGCTCGCGCAATTTCGGACACAACACGGCGGGCGACTGGCCGACTATGTCGTCTCGCACGCGGGCGAACTGGCGTTTCCTCGCTCGTTTCAGCTGCTGGAGCAGGGCGGCGCACTCACGTTCTACGGCGCGTCCTCCGGATACCATTTCACCTTCGCCGGAAAGGCCGGGGCGGAAACACCGACCGCCATGTTGCGTCGCGCGGGCACGCGTGCCGGCGAAGCGGTCTTGATCTACTACGGCGCCGGATTGTCGGCAGGTGATCTGGTCGATCTCGACGGTCTGGAAGCCATCGAAGCGGCGGCGGCACTGGGTGCGCGATGCGGCGTGGCCACCTACACCGACGCGCAGCGCGAATTTGTGCAGTCGCTGGGTTTCGGAGACGCGGTTCGCGGGGTGCTCTCCATCGAAGAACTGATTCGTCGCGGCAGCGGCGAGTTTGAATGGCCGGCCACCATGCCGACGCTTCCGGATGTGCGAAAGGATTCCGCCGCCTTTCGTGAAAGTGTCCGCGCGTTTCAGGAGCGAACCATCAAGCCGTTTGGCTCCGCCGTGGGTCGTTTGCTGCGCTCCGCCGACAACCCCCGCGGCGCGCCGGCCGTGATCATCGAACGTGCGGCGCATGATGCACTCGCCATGAGCACGTCACTCGTTCAGCCGTTTACAGGGCGTGTGGTGTATTTCGAGTCGATGGCGCAGCGTCGGTACAGTTTCTACGCGCCGCAAGTCTGGACGCGGCAGCGACGCATTCTCATGCCGAGCGCGAGCATTCTCGGCACACATCTCTGCAACGCGTACGAAGTGACGCGGATGAATGAGATGGTCGACGCCGGTTTGTTGGAAGTGACCGCACCGACGGTCGTGCCGTGGTCGGATTTGCCTGCGGCGCATCAGGCGATGTGGGACAACCAGCATGCCGGTGCCACGTACGTCGTGAATCACGCGTTGCCGGCGCTCGGATTGCGCACGGTTGACGAACTTTTTGAAGCCTGGGCTGCGAAGGAGAGTCTCTCGTGAGTGCCACGAAAGTTGAAGAGGGGCAGGATGCCGCAGCGCGCGAGCGCCGCCGGACACCGCGGGGACGCCTCGCCGGCAAAGTGGCGTTGATCACCGGGGCTGCCGGCAATATCGGCACCGAAGTGACTCGCCAGTTCCTTCGCGAGGGCGCCACCGTCGTGATGGCCGGGCGCGACCGGAAGAAGCTCGAAGCGGTCCGCACAGCGTTGCGAGAAGAGCTGCACGTTTCGGCGGCGCGCGTCATCATCCAGCAGATGGATGCGTCGGAGCCCGGACAGGTCCGCGCGGCGATCGCCGACCTGCTGACCAAGGTGCCGAGAATTGACATCCTGCTGAACAACGCGGGAACGGCGGGCCCCAAGTGTCGGCTGCAGGATCTTCCACTCCTCCCGGAAGAGCTCGAGGTGTTGCGCGAGCGCGGGATTGTCGAATCGGAAACGGTTGGCGCTGCGGCGCGCAATCTGCTGGGGCTGGCGTGGAATCTGGTGCGCGCGGTCGCGCCGCATCTGCACGCGGGGGCGACCGTCATCAACGTGTCCACCATCTTTTCGCGCACGCAGTATTACGGGCGTACCGCCTACGTGGTGCCGAAGGCCGCGCTCAACGCGTTTTCACGGCAGATGGGCAGCGAACTCGGCGCACGCGGCACACGCGTGAATACGGTTTTTCCCGGTCCCATTGAATCGCCTCGGATTCGCACGGTGTTTGCGGCGATGGACAAGCTGCGACACGTCACCGCCGGCACCACGGCAACCGACTTCATGGATTTGATGTCGCTCGCCCGCAACCCGGCGCTCGATGCGACGCGTGAGCTCGAGCCGCGCGCCCCAGGCGCTCCGCGTGAAAAGGGCTTCCCGACGGTCACTGATGTCGCCAACACCATCACGTTCCTCGCGAGTGATGAGTCTGCGGCCATCAACTGTCACAACTTCGAAGTCACGCACGGGATGAACGTGCGACAGGAGTCCCGCAGTACGTGGGTCTCACGTCCGGAACTGCGCACAGTGGATGGCACCGGCGTGCGGGTGCTCGTCGCGGCGGGTGATCAAGTCACCGATGCCATCGCGGTGGCCCGCGTGCAGGCAGGGTGCGGGGCGCGCGTGCGCTTGACCCTCGGCTCCGAGGAGGGTGTGCGCGCCGCGGAAGACGCACTGGGACTCGATCCCGTCGACCAGCGCATCGATGTCGCGCTGCTTGATCGGACGCGCTTGAAGAGCGTTGAGGAGTTTTTTGCGCAGATCGCAGCCGACGGCGAACGCCTGCAAGGGGCGATCATCATGCCCGCTTTCGGCGCATGGCGATTCCGTGGACCATTCAGCACGCTCTCCGACGCGGATGTCGATGCGTTTGTGGACGGCGAGTTGGTGGGTATGCTGGCGATTGCGCGCGCCCTCACCCGGATGTGGGGAGATG
>JAGNMU010000457.1 GCA_017991005.1 Gemmatimonadaceae bacterium
ATAGAATCGCGACGGAACTGATTGGGGCCCGCGCCCCGGTTGCCCGGGGGGCTGGGAGCCCCGAACCAAATATGATCAGCGTCGCCGCGCTTCGAATGCAGCAATTTGGCGTGCAATTCTATCAGGCCTGCCTGACCGCGAAGGATATCGATAAATTGGTGCGCTTTGAGGTGCTCAGTTACGGTGAGCAGAGTGCCTCGGGCGTTCGCGGCAACGCCAACCAATCCAAAGTGCGCTGGGATCTTCTCGAACGACGCATCGCGTCGAGCGAGAAAGCCTACCAGCGTCAGATCATCCGCAAGAAGATCGACGAGCTCGTGCAGTACTACGAGCAGTGCCGTCAGGCGAGAGACCTGCCGTCGATTCCTGGTGCGGTGATCATCTCGTGCGATGAGCAGCTGAAGTTCGAGCCGATCGAAGAAGGCTCGCCGCTCGGCACGCTGCGGGTGCCCGAACGTGAAGGCATCCTCCGCGCGATCGACGGACAGCATCGTCTGCTCGCACTGCACGCCGGCATGGAGCAGTTTGCCGGAGAGAACTTCACGGTGCCGGCGGTGATCTTCGACCGCTTGCCTGAAGATCACGTCGTGCAGATGTTCGTCACGATCAACGCGAAGCACACGCGGCTCAACGCGTCGCATCTCGTGTCGTTGTCGGGCCGGCAGCTGTATCGCGATGCCGCGCTCGCCGCGGCGCACGACATCATTCGCGCGCTGGCCGAGAAAGAAGACTCGCCGCTGCACGGCGAAATCAAACTGCTCGGTGTCGGCAAGGGACGCGTCGCGCAGGCGCCACTCGCGCAAGAACTGAAGAAGTTGTTCGCCGCAGACGCCTTCGGTGAAGGCAAGCGCGGCGCAGATTTTCGGGACGAGGATGCGAAGAAGTTCTACGTGAACTACTTCCGCCAGGTCGCGGTCGTGTTCAGCGCGGCGTGGAACGGACGCAAGTACAGCATCCGGTCGGCCAGCGCGCTGCGCGCGTTCATCCGCGTGACGCCCGAGATCGTGCGGCACCTCGATCAGCAGCACGCCGACCGCGCCGACTTCCGCGCCATCGGCCGCATCATCGCGCCGTGGGGCCGCCGTATCGGCGACCTCCGCTTCGAGACCGACGGCGCCTGGAAGCGCACCGGCAGCGGCGTCGACCAGCTCACCAAGGAACTGCGGCTCGCCCTTCAGTACCCCGAAGGGGCAATGGTGTAGATTCGTTAATCGGACATTCCGTTCGATTATCGTTTGACGAAGCGGCCTCGCCGAAGCTACCCTCTTCGGCGAGGCCGATT
Organism: Gemmatimonadaceae bacterium; assembly: GCA_017991005.1. GTDB lineage: Bacteria > Gemmatimonadota > Gemmatimonadetes > Gemmatimonadales > Gemmatimonadaceae > Gemmatimonas. Next base: position 1,283 of record JAGNMU010000457.1, read on the forward strand.
CTATGAAGCGTGTCGTGGCACTACTTTCAGCGGCGATCCCGTTCGCCGGTGGACTCGGCGCAACTGCCTACCTGCTCGCGCAGGGCGGCACGCCAACTCGTCCAGCCGAAACCTGTTGCGCGGTACCGAGAGCGGATTTCCCCAAGGTCGGCGGCAACTACGGCAATCAGAACAACTCCGCGCTCGCCGGCATCAACCGGAGCAACATCGCGACCCTCGGCGGCGCGTGGCATCTCAACCTGGAAGGGGCCGCTGGTGGCGGTGCCGGAGGCCAACAGTCGTCGGTCGTCGCCGTCGGCGGCGTCCTCTATGTCGAGACCACCCAAGGCAACGTCCACGCGATTGACGGCAAGACCGGCGCCACCAAGTGGGTCTACAAGTCTGGGTTCGGCACGCAACTCCGTCGCGGCGTTGCCGTGGGCGGCGGAAAGGTGTTCACCGCGTCAGCGGGCAAGCGCGTCACGGCTCTCAATCAGCAGACCGGCGCCGTCCTCTGGACCCAGCCGTTGGGTGGCGAGGACGGAAGCCGAGGATCGCTGAAGACGGCAATCACCTATTTTGACGGACTCATTTACCTCGGCAACGCCGACGCGGCCCACGGCGTGGCGTACGCGCTCAGCGCCGAGACCGGCAAAGAAGTGTGGCACTTCAACGGCCCCGCAGGCCCGGGCGAGTTTGGCGCCGACACATGGGAAGGCGATTCGTACAAGACCGGTGGCGCGTCTCCGTGGATGCACCCGGCCATCGACCCTGAGCTTGGTCTCGTTTACTTCACCTTCGGCAATGCGCGAGCCGGCGGAGCCACGGACGGTTCGACGCGGGGCGGACAGAATCTCTTTGCCAACTCCATCGTGGCGGTTGACGCGAAGACGGGCGTGCGCAAGTGGCACTTTCAGTCCGTGCATCACGACATCTGGGACATGGACAACGTGATGGCGCCGGTGCTGGCCGATGTGGTCGTCGCGGGCCGGCCCCGGAAGATCGTCGTGTACGGCAGCAAGACCGGCATGTTCTTTCTGCTCGACCGCGCTGATGGCTCCGCGGTGACGCCCATCGACGAAAAGCCGGTGCCGCAGGATGCGCAGCAGAAGACCTGGCCCACGCAGCCGATTCCTCGCGGCGACATGCTGCTCTCGAACTGCCCGAACACCGACGCGACCAATCGCGTGCCGCCCAACTACAAGTTCGGCTGCCTCTTTACTCCCCACCGCGATGAGCCGGTGGTGCAGTCGCCGGGGATAGGGGGCGGCAATTCCTGGAGCGCGATTTCGTTCGATCCTCAGACACGACTGCTCTACACGGGCGTCGGCATCATCAACGCCGGACACGTCCAGTTTGACGGCGGCGTCGGCTTCCGTCCGCTCGGCGAAGAGCGCAGCGGCAAGATCGTCGCGTTCGATCCGGCGACGCATAAAGTGGTCTGGCAGCGCTCGAGCATCTGGTCTCTTGCGCACGGCAATGGTCTGCTGACCACCGCCGGTGGCGTGATGTTCATTGGCCAGCCCGACGGATACCTTCTCGGCCTCGACATCCGCAATGGTGCGGAACTCTGGCGTTGGCAGACCGGCGCAGGCGTGCACACCAGTCCAATCACCTACGACGTCGATGGTGAGCAGTACGTGGCCGTCTTTGCCGGTGGCAACGGCTTGCCGTACAACTCGCCGCGCGGCGACGATCTCTGGGCGTTCAAGCTGCGTGGTCCCGTCGCGCCCGCCGCCACGCCCGTGCCGCCGCCGCAGCGACAGCCGATCACGGCCGCCGCCGTCGAAGGTACGGTCACCGGCAATACGGTGGCCATCGCCCGTAACTGGCTGGGCGGTGCGGTTGCTCCCGGCGAGTCGATGAGCCAGAACTCCATGGCGCCGCAGCACCTGCGCGTGCCCGTAGGCACGACCGTCACCTTCACCAATCCGCCAGACTCCGCGGAACCGCACTGCGTCACGCAGTTCTACGAAGGGTTGTTCTCTTCGCCCAAGCTGGCTGCCGGCCAGTCGTTCAGCTACACGTTTACCAAAGCCGGCGAGTACTTCTACAACGACTGCACGTCACCGCGTACGACAGGCAAGATCGTGGTTTACGAACGCAAGTAGTACCGCGCGATTTCAGATATCGAAGAACACCGTTTCGCGATCGCCCTGCAAGTGAATGTCAAAGCGATACACCACGCCATCAGTGGTGTCGTGCCGTTCGGCGACCAGAGTCTGGCGACGGACGCGCAGTTCAATGCCGTTCAGCACGGGGTCGGCGTCGTTGCGCGTGCTCTCGTCACCGAAGTACATCCGCGTGTTCAGGCCGATGTTGATACCGCGCGCGACAATCCACAGGCTGACGTGCGGCGCCGCTTCGCGGCCGTCGAACCCACGCACCGGTCCGGGTTTGATGGTGTCGAAGGAGAAGCGACCGGTTTCAAAGTCCGCAGCGGCGCGGCCCCATCCGCGGAATGCCGGGTCGACACTCTTGTCATTCTGCGTGTCTGCCGGATGGGCATACCGCCCGTCGGCATTGGCCTGCCAGAGCTCGATCAGCGCATCGCGGACGGGTGTGCCCGAGCCGTCGAAC
>JAGNMU010000458.1 GCA_017991005.1 Gemmatimonadaceae bacterium
TCGGTGTTGAATGTGTCCCATGTGCTGGTGCGCGCGCGCGCCGAGCAGATGGCGGCGGATTCGCGGCTCACCGTGCAATGGACCTCCCTCGGCGACGCGGAATGGGAAGCCGCGTTGCAGGCGCATGGTGCACGCACGGTGACCGGTGCGCTGCGCAACGAAATGCCCGATCGACTGGCGTCGGTGTTGTTGGCGCAGGCGAATGTGCCTCCGACACGCACATTGGCCGAACTCCGGCGCGACGAGCGTCGTGCGCTCATCGACACACTGGTGCGCGGCACGCTGCCGTGGACGGGCGACGAAGGGTACAAGAAGGCGGAGGTGACGGGCGGCGGTGTCGCACTCGACAACGTCAATCCACGCACCATGGAGAGTCGCCGCCATCCCGGCCTGTTTCTGTGTGGCGAGGTGCTCGATGCCTTCGGTCCGATCGGCGGCTACAACTTTCTCTGGGCCTGGGCCACTGGTCGCGCCGCAGGGTTGGGGGCGGCTGTTGCGCGATCCCCCGGCGAGCCGCAGCATATGTGACGCTGCCAGACGTTCGCTGCCAGGCGTTCGCTGCTGCGCGATCGCCGACAGGCGATTGCCCGCGGGTTCCCTGATCGTGGAGAGTTGCCGCATGACTTGCCCCGCCGTCCGCAGCGCCGCTGCGATCACGTTGTCTGTTGCACTATCGGGCACCCTGCTGTCGGGTGTGATGCCGTCGTCGGCCACTGCACAAGCGGCGACACCCGCTGCCGTGCCGGAGATTCGGTTCGACGCCAACATCGAGCCGCTCAAGCTGCCGCCCAACCAGCACTTTGGCGAAGTGGTGGGGATTGCGATGAACTCCAAGCGCCACGTGTTCGTGTTCACGCGGACCGGCGTTCGGTCGACCGTTCACGGTGCGTCGGCGTCGCAGCTCTTTGAGTTTGACGCGGCCGGCAGTTACCTGCGGGAGATCGGCAAGGATCTCTATGGCTTCTCGTTTGCGCACACGGTGCGCATCGACGCACAGGACAATATCTGGGCGACGGACGAGGGGACGAACATGGTCATCCGTTTCAATCCGGCGGGGAAAGTGACGATGGTGCTGGGCCGCCGAGAGGAAGCGGTGGAATCGGCACCGGCGCCCACACCAGGTGTTGAGCCGCGCGCCGGGTGGGGCACGTTCAATCGCCCCGCGGACGTCGCGTGGGATCAGGCTGGCAACCTGTTTGTCGCGGATGGGTACGGCAATTCGCGCGTGGTGAAGATCGACAAGGATGGACGCTGGGTGAAAACATGGGGCTCGCGTGGGTCGGAGCCAGGCAAATTCAACATCCTGCATACCATCGCCAGCGATCGTCAGGGCAACATCTACGTGGGTGATCGCACCAATCGTCGTATTCAGGTGTTCGACCCGGAGGGTGCGCCGGTGCGCCTGTTCACGATTGATGTGCCCTATACGAAACAGCCCAATGTGCTCATCGGTGCGGCGCCGGGAGGCGGCGGCAATCCGCTGGCCGTCTCGGGCGCTCCGTGGGCGATCTGCATCACGCCCGGCCCGACGCAGTATCTCTACGTCGCCGACGCAGTGCCCGGTCGCATCTACAAACTCACGCTTGATGGCAAAGTGCTGGGCGTGCTGGGCGAGGCGGGAAAACAGCCCAAGCAGCTTGGCTGGGCACACCAGATTGCCTGTCCGTCAGAAAACGAACTGTGGGTGGCCGAAATTTTGAACTGGCGCGTGCAAAAGCTGACATTGCACCCGTAGCCATCAGCGCGTCGCGGCACCACGCCCCTCACTCGACATCGTGTCGCGGGTGGTGCCGTCATTCTGCGCGGGGGCTGCTCCGGATTCTTCACCGGATGCGGCGCTCATGCGCGATTGCAGCATCCACAGGATGCTCACCAGGACGATGCCGACACCGACGCCCACCACGAGCTGACGGCCTCGCCGTGGCGCGACCGTGCGGACGGGCTGAGCGAACGGCGGAGGCGTCATCGGCGTTGCCGTGGCGGCGACGTACGGGGCCACGGTTTCTGCCAGCGATTCAGGCGGTAGTTGCGGGGTCGGGCGCTTGATCACCACCGGTGCGCGGGACGACGCGGGGTTTGACAGCGGTGTGGACACGGGCGCCGGTGGCGGGGTCGGGAAGGCCCGCTTGACGGTGATGGATCGACTGGACTTCGGCGTGGCACGAACCGACTGAGGTGGCAGCTCGTTCGGTAGGTCGTTCGGCACATCGCGCATCAGGTCGCGCAGCAGATCGCGCATCAGATCGCGCAGCGCTTGCTGCCGACGCCACCGCGCGACACGTGTCGCGAGCTGCGTGCGCGCGGCCACGAGATCCACGTCACCACGATCGAGCTCTGCGCGCAGCGTCGCGAGATCCGGCCAGCGCGACTCGGGCGACTTGGCCATCATCCGAACGATGAGCGCGGCCAGCCGCTGTGCGAGCGGATCGTCACCTGGCACCAGCGTTGGCGGTGCGGCATTGAGATGGGCGAGTTGCACCTTGAGCAGTGAGCCCGTAAACGGACGCGCGCCGCTGAGGAGTTCAAACGCGACCACACCCAACGAGTACTGGTCGGATGACGCGGTCGCGTCGCCGTGCATCTGCTCGGGGCTCATGTACGCAGGCGAGCCGGGGGCCGCGCCGGTGCGCGTGAGATCCGGCGAATCGGTGTGTTTGGCGACGCCAAAGTCGCACAGCCACGGCCAACCCGTCGAGTCCAACAGGATGTTGGCTGGCTTCACGTCACGATGCACGATGCCGGCCGCGTGCGCGTTCGCCAGGGCGTCGCTCACGTAGCCGACAATGAAGACGATCTCCGGAGGAGTCAGCGCGCCGTACGTGGTGAGGAGGTCGCGCAGTGACGCCCCTTCGACCCACGGCATGACCGCAAACGCGGTGTCATCGGTTTCCCACGCGTCGATCTGCGGCAGGACGTTCGGATGAGACAGTGCGCGCACCACCTCCTGCTCACGGGCAAACCGACGGCGCAGTGCCGGATCGCTGTGCAGCAGCTTCACGGCCACAAACCGGGACGTCGGCATATCACACGCGAGATACACGGTGCTTGTCGCACCGCGCGCTCCCTCGCCGATCAGTCGATAGCGGTCGGCAATGACACCGCCGTGGACCGCCGCGTGACCGGCGCCGTCAGCGACGATCGGCCGCCGCGGGGCGAACGACCACCCACACGACGTGCAGAACTGGTCACCGGGAACGGTGCCACGTCGGCAATTCGGGCAGGAGACGGCGGCGTCAAAGGGCATGTCGCACTTGCTCGGGGAAGACCGCCGGCGGCGTCCGCACGGTCTGGGCAATTCGGGTGGAGTCGTACACAGGAATCCATCACCTCGCAGCAAACTCCGCCATCACTCTATCGCTTCGGCGAGCCCGCCGGATATTTCCGCAGGCGGGTACGGCCACCCGTTCGTTCCTCCAGTGCACACGCTCCCGCAGCTCAGTCCGCCACCTTGTCATGTCCTCGACTCCGCTGCTCGACGATCCGCGCGAATGCCCGACGTGCGACCGGTTGTATCCCGCGCACGCCGCGTTTTGTGCGGTGGACGGGGTGCCACTGGTGCCCTCGTCGCCGGATCTCCGACTGCGCGCGATGGAGCCGGGCCGATACCAGATCGTGCGCCGCATCGGTCGCGGCGGCATGGGCGACGTGTATTTGGCGATGGACACGAGACTGCGCCGGTATGTCGCGGTCAAATACGTACGTGGCGCGTACAGCACCGACGGCGACGCGACCGCCCGCATGGAACGCGAGGCGCGCAACGCGGCGCGACTGTCGCACGAGCACCTGGTCCACGTGTTTGACCTCGTACGGGAATCGGGCGCCCTGGTG
>JAGNMU010000459.1 GCA_017991005.1 Gemmatimonadaceae bacterium
TCGTCATCGTTGCCGGGGGATCAGGATCACGAACCGGGAGCGGCGAGCTCAAGCAATTCCGGTGGGTGTCCGGCAAACCCGCGTTGCTGCACAGCGTGCAAGCCTTCATGGCCCGGGCCGATGTGGCCATCGTGGTCGTGGTACTGCCCAAGGCGTATGCGGCCGATCCGCCGCCCTGGCTGTTTCAGTGCGATGTGGATCGTCTGCTGGTGAGCACCGGCGGCGCTGAGCGGCACGAGAGTGTCATCAACGGCCTCGAAGATCTGCCGGAATCGATCGCCATCGCGGTCGTCCATGACGCGGCGCGTCCACTCGTGACCGATGACACCATCGAACGCGTGATCGCTGAGGCACGCAAAGGGCATGGGGCCATCGCCGCGCTTCCCGTGGTCGACACACTCAAGGAAGTCGACGCCGACGGCCGCATCATACGGACCGTCGATCGCACGCACTTGTGGCGAGCGCAGACCCCGCAGGCGTTTCCACGGGCCATGCTCGAACGTGCGCATATCGAAGCCCGCCGGGATCGCATCGGTGCCACGGACGATGCTGCGCTGCTCGAGCGACTGGGACTGCCCGTGGTGGTCGTGCAGGGGAGTGAGCGAGGCATGAAGATCACCACCGAAGCCGACTTTGCACGGGCAGACGCCCTCGGCATGCTTCGGGAGTGAGTATGGTGTCCTTGACGGTGCCGTTCTGGTCTCCGGCGGAAATTGACGCGGCGTTGCGAGGGGTCATCGACCATCTCGCCAATCGCGGTGTGCTCGCGTATCCCACGGAAACCGTGTACGGATTTGGAACGGCCGTCGATCATGAGTCCGTGGAATCGCTCGTGCGCCTCAAGGGACGTCCGCCGGGCAAACCGTTTTTGCTGCTCATCGGGGACCCCGCGCAGATTGCGCGCCTCGACCTGCATTTGCCCGCCTACGCGGCGCATCTGGCCGCGCGCTTCTGGCCCGGTCCACTGACGCTGGTGCTCCGTGGCGGAGAAGGGCGTGTGCCGGCGCGGTTGCGCGGACCCGAGGGCGGCGTCGCGGTGCGCTTGACGCCACATGAAGGGCTGCGGCGTCTCCTCCACGCGTACGGCGAACCGATTACCAGCACGAGCGCCAATCGCCCCGGCGTACCGCCGGCGATGACCTCGGCGGAAATCGTGGAGCAGTGGCCCGACGCCATCCACCGCGGACTGCTGCACGTGCTCGATGGTGGCCGCCTCTCGCCGTCACCACCGTCGACGGTGGTGGACTGTACCGGGCGTCGCGCGCGCGTCATTCGCCCCGGTGTGCTCTCTGCCTCCGTCCTGCGAACGTGTGTCCCTGATCTTGTCGGCGATACCTGAGTCTCCGGATCACAACCTCCATGCGAATCCTTTTTGTCTGCACCGGGAATACCTGCCGCAGTCCACTCGCGGAAGCCATCGCGCGGCAACTGATCAGCGAGCGCGGCGTGCAGGATATTGCGGTGAGCAGCGCCGGCACCAGCGCGTGGCCCGGGTCGCCGGCGTCCGATGGCTCACTCTTGGTCGCACTCGAACACGGGCTGGATCTCAGTGAGCATCGCGCGCAACAGCTCTCGCCCGATCTCGTCGCATCCAGCGAGGTCATTCTCACGATGGGACCGCATCATCGTGAACGGGCCGAGGCGCTCGGAGGTTCGGGGCGCACGTGGCTTCTCACCGGTTTTGCTGACGGACAGACCGAGGCACGGCCGGTCAGCGATCCGATCGGTGGAGACTTGTCGGTCTATCGTGACACGTTCGACGAACTGCGCGTGGAAATCGGACGCGTCTTGGACCGCATTGTTGCGGATCGTGCGTGACACCCGTCGCAACGGTTCCGCCCGCGCGTCTGGTGATTCTGGGCCACCCGATTGCACACTCGCTGTCGCCCATCATGCAGACCGCCGCGCTGCGGGCGATCGGCGTGCCGCTCACCTACCAGGCGCTCGACGTGCCCCCCGAGCAGCTCGATGCCACGCTGGACGCGCTCGCGCGTGAACACGCCGGCGGCAATGTCACCATTCCGCACAAGGAGCATGTTGCGCGCCGCGCGCGTTGTACACCGCTGGCCGTGCGTGTGGGTGCCGTCAATACGTTCTGGCATGATGCGGGCGAACTGATCGGACACAACACCGACGTGGCGGGCGCGGTGGCGGTGTTGCAATCGCTCAAGCCCGGCGGGCTCCGCGACACGACGTGCGTGCTGCTTGGAGCGGGCGGATCGTCTGCCGCAGTGTTGGTTGCACTCACCATGCTGGGATGCCCGGACATCGCACTGTCCGCGCGGACACCCGAGCGTGCCGAACGACTGAGCGCTCGAGTTGGCGTGCCCGTGCGCATCGTGGCAAATGCGGCCGATCTCGAGGCTGAGGTGCGGCGCGCCGGCCTGATCATCAACGCGACGCCCATCGGTATGCACGACGACCGCATGCCCATCGATCCGCAGCGCATGGCGCCTGACGCCGTGGCTTTCGACCTCGTCTATCGGAAAGGGCTGACCACCTGGATTCGTGCGTGCCGCGCGGCCGGACACGCCGCGGAGGACGGCCGGCGCATGCTGCTCGAGCAAGGTGCCGCCGCATTCACCTGTTGGCTCGGTCAGCCGGCACCCATCGACGTGATGGCCAACGCGCTCGCGGCGGCGACGGATTGATGCACGGAAGCCCGCGCCGCTCCGGCCAGCAGGACCTGACCGAGTCACGGCCTCGACGCTGGTTCCGCAGCGTGGGCGAATTGCTGATGCCATCCGCGTGCGCGGTGTGCCGCGCACCACACGCCGGCCGTGGTGTCCGTGACATCGTGTGTGGCGTCTGCCTCGCGCGCATCGTGCCGCTGGCCGATCCCCAGTGCATACGCTGCGGGCAGCCGCGCCTCTCGCTGCTGACCCCTCTGCCCGCCGGCGCGACGTCGCCCTTGGGTGCGCCGGACGCGCTGCCGCCCTGCCGCTGGTGCGCAAAGCTGCCACCCCACGTCCGAGCCGTGCGATCCGCGTGCCGAATGGATCTCGGAACCGGAGCTGCCCTTGTCCATGCACTCAAATACGACGGCTGGCGCAACGTCGCGCTCCCCATGGCGCGCCGCATGGCGCGGCTCACGCTTCCGGCGGATGTTGTCCGGGAGCGCACGGCCCTCATTCCGGTCCCGCTCGCCTGCGTACGAGAACGGGAACGTGGTTACAATCAGGCAGAGCAATTGGCATCGGCGTTGGCGGAGGAATGGCAACTTCCGGTCTGGCGAGATGTGCTCACGCGCGTGCGGAATACCCGCTCGCAAGTGCAGTTGACACCGTCGGAGAGGGCTGGCAACGTTTCACAGGCGTTCACGGTGCCACTCGGCGCTCGAACGCGGCTTCGTGGAGCGCATCTCGTGCTGGTCGATGATGTCATCACGACCGCCGCAACGCTCAATGCCTGCGCTGACGCGCTGGTGGAGAGCGGCACTCGTATCGTCAGCTACATCACTTTCGGGCGGGCGCCGGAACCAGGCGACCGCACCGATCTCGACAACGACTTCGACCAGGACTGACAGGAATGGCCATTCGCGTTGGCATCAACGGCTTCGGCCGCATCGGCCGCCAGGTGCTTCGTGCCGCGAAGCAGCAGGGCGTCGCGGACATCGACTTTGTCGCCATCAACGACCTGACGGACACGAAGACACTGGCGCACCTGTTCCAGTACGACTCCGTGCACGGCCGGTTCGAGGGACAGGTGTCGGCCGACGCCGAGAGCATCAGCATCGATGGCGACCGGGTGAAGATTCTGGCCGAGCGCGATCCGGCGAAGCTGCCCTGGAAAGACCTGGGTGTGGACATCGTCCTCGAGTCGACGG
>JAGNMU010000460.1 GCA_017991005.1 Gemmatimonadaceae bacterium
CGGCATCCGCGGGGGAGCATGGCGCTCATGAACATCGCCTATGCGCCGGTGCTGACGTGGGCCAATCCACTGCAGCGCGAACTGGAATCCCAAGCGCTTGTTCCCATGTTTGGCGAAGATCCCGTGGAGTTGGGACTGAGCGGTTCAGAGGTGGCGCTTCTCACACGGCTTCGCGGGGTACCACGATACGATACGCTCTTTCGCGCGGCGTTCCCCGGCGCGGCGGATGTGGTCACACTTGATCAGATCGTCAAAGCAATCGCGAGTTTTCAGCGAACGCTGATTTCCGGAAAGTCTCCGTACGATGTGTACAAAGCGGGACGCCGGACCGCGATCAGTGCGGCGGCACGCCGGGGTGAGGAGCTGTTCTTCAGCGAAAAGACGGAGTGCTTTCACTGTCACGGCGGCTTCAACTTCACCGGCACCTCGGACTTTGTCGGCAAAGGGTTCGCCGAGATCGAATTTCACAACACGGGGCTATACAACATCGACGGCAAAGGGGCCTATCCGGCGCGCAATACGGGAGTCGCCGAAGTCAGTGGTGATCCGTCCGACATGGGACGGTTCAAGGCCCCGTCACTGCGCAACATCGCGGTGACTGCGCCGTACATGCACGATGGCAGTATCGCGACGCTCGAGGAGGTCATCGAGCACTACAACGCCGGCGGCCGGACCATCACCCGTGGTCCAAATGCCGGCAACGGCAGCACCAATCCGTACAAGAGCGAGTTCCTGAAGGCCATGGCGCTCACGACCCGTGAGAAACGCGACCTGGTGGCATTCCTCCGCAGCCTCACCGACAGCACATTCCTACGCGACCCACGCTTCTCAAACCCGTGGACCAAACGATGACGCCTCCGACCGCTGTAGTGTCCCGCGCACGCCGCACCACCATTCGCACGCTGATCCGCGCCGGTACCGTCCTGGCCGTGGCGGCGGTCTTGGGCGCGCTCGTCGCGCCACGCATGCAGGCCATGCGTCACCTGAAACTGGTGCGGTCGTCTCCGTCGGCCGACACGACGCTGAGCACGTCGCCCGACGCGATTCGACTCTGGCTGTCAGAACCAGTTGAAGCACCGGTTTCAAAGATCACGCTTGCGACCGAGGCCGGCGCTGCCGTGGCGCTCGACGCACTCACGCGTGACGCGGCGAAAGACGCGCCGTTGGTTGCCAAACTCTCCAAGCCGCTGGCCGTCGGTGCGTACAAAGTCACGTGGAAGGCGATGTCCAAAGACGGTCACGTGGTGAATGGCACCTTTGGTTTTCGCGTCGGCGCTGCGAAGTAGTCGCGCGTGAATACGGTGGCCATCGTCGCACGCCTGATGCTGTACGCGGGTGTCACGATGGTCATCGGCGGCGTCGGTGCGCGCTGGATGGAGTCGCCGTCGTTGCCCGCGCGCGAGTCGCCACCTGCGTCGCGTCAGGGAATGTGGGCGTGGACCGTGGTGCTGGTGGCACTGCTGGTGCTGTTCGTGATGCAGTTTCTGGCGCTTGAACTCGCGCCGACCGCGCAAGACGTCGCGATGTTGCTCCGGCAAACCGCGTGGGGGCACGGCTGGCTGATCCTCGCCGGCGCCGCGCTCATGGGCGCGCTCGCGCATCTCGCACGACTCCCGCTGCTGCTGCGCACAGTGGCCGTGGCGGGTGTTGCCCTGGCGATGGGGGGACTGGGACATGCAGCCGCCGACGAGTCGCTCATGATCGGTCGGTCGCTCGACGCCATCCATGTGGCGGGAATGGGCGTGTGGATCGGCACGCTGTTGTGTGCGCCCATCTCGCCGTCGGCGCAGTGGTGGACACGCTTCAGTCGCACGGCAACTGCAGCGGCTGCGTTGGTGGTGCTCACCGGTGTCGGCGCGGCATTTCGCCGAGTGGGGATGGCGAGCATCAGCGACATCGTGTCGAGCGACTACGGTCGGCTGCTCCTCGCGAAAACGCTGATCGTGCTGGGCATCCTCGCACTCGGCGCGCGCCACCGTCGGAACGTGATCGCGCAGGCGGCCCCGTCACGCGGAAGCGTGCGTACCGAGCTGGCGCTGGCGGCGCTCGTGTTGATCGTCACCGCGGTACTGACCGGCACCGCACCGCCAGGGGAATAAACACACAAACACCCCGCACACCGAAGCTCGGTATGCGGGGTGTTTTGTTGTCCTGCGGACGCGTTCAGCGGTTGTAGCGCTTCTTGAACTTGTCGACACGACCCTGCGTGTCGATGAGGCGCTGGGTACCGGTGTAGAACGGATGCGAGTCGCTGGTGATTTCGAGGAGGATGAGGGGATACTCGTTCCCGTCTTCCATCTTGATCTTCTGCTCGCTCGTCATCGTTGAGCGGGTGATCACCGTCGCGCCCGTGGACGCGTCCTTGAACACCACCGGATGGTACGGCGGATGAATGCCTTCTTTGGCCATCTTACGACTCCTGCATGCGCTCCCATTGCCGGCGGGAACGCGTCCATGGAAAAGCTCCGGTGGCGGAATGGTGCCGCACGTGGAGCGCTCGAACAGCCGGTGCTGCGGATGGCTGTCGAGGTATGAGAGCCTGAATGAATGGCCTGATTCCGGGCCACGGTCAAGGACCAGGCGGGGATCAGGCGACGATCAGGCGAGGATCAGTCCTGATCGACCTGCGGTTACCCGCCGACGGCGAATCCCAGCACCAGCGCCGTACCCGCCGCGCTCCAGGCCAAGCGGCCCCAGTGCGTCGGATCGGCATGCCGATCGTGCAGCGACGCACGCGCAACCACTTGCGCGATATAGAGATAGGTGCCAGCCGCGAACGGCAGGAGCAGAGCGGTCAGTGAGGCGACCTGGTGTCCGAGGTAGAGCGTCAGTGACGCGCCCACCAGCGCCACGCCTGCGGTGGCCAGATTGTACAGCACCGCCCGCATGGGTCGGATGCCGCTGTGCACGAAGAGGCTGAAGGTCCCCACCTCGCGCGGCAGCTCGTGGAGCCCGACCGCCACCAGCGTCAGGATGCCAACCGATGGCTCGGCCATGAACCCGGCCGCGATGAGCGCCCCGTCCATGAAGTTGTGAAGCGCGTCACCTGCGAACGCCATCGGGGCCAGCGCCCTGGCCGCATGCGCCGACGAGGCGCTGGCCGGCGTGGGATGAAGGTGAACGCACGCCTCCTCGCTGCTGTCGCTGTCATGCGCTGATGGTGCACCGAGCGGCACGCCGTGCGCGTGCGCGTGGTCATGCCCGGCGAGCGCCTTTTCGATCAGCGCGAACACCAGGAACCCCGCCGCCACGCCCGCCGCTACCGAAAGCGGGGTCTGGCCGGCCCGCAAGGCGTCGGGAATCAGGTGTCCCACCGCCGCACCAAAGACGGCTCCCGAGCCAAAGGCCGTGAGCTGCGGCAACCACCGTCGCAGCATCGTCTCCTGCCGCGCCATAACCAACGTGACGAGCAGCGGCAGTCCGGAGACCGCCGCGACGGCGAGAAAGGTCCCCGTCCAGGTCCCGAACGGGAGATGCAACAGCGAGGGCATAATTGAAAATAGATTCGCAATAGCCCCAGTGGTAGCGGGTCAGTCCGGTCGAGACATGCCCAGCACCTGATAGTACCCCTGAATGCCCCCCGCCTGCGCCGCCTTCACAATCTCCTGAATCGACGAGGTCAGCTGCGTCATCAGGAATCCCTGACTCCCGCCGTACGGCGCGTTGGTAGCTGACCGGATGAACGCAGCATTCGTATCGAGTGGCATCGATCCCACGTTCTGGTAGAACCGCTCCCACGCACTGTCGCGAAAGAGGTACTGCTCGACGTTGCTCGTGTAAAACACATTCACGCGCGCGTTGTGATCGCGCAGCCACACACCCAC
>JAGNMU010000058.1 GCA_017991005.1 Gemmatimonadaceae bacterium
AGCTCAGGTCGCCGCGAAGGTTCAGACGCGGCATCGTGGTCGGGGCGAGATACACATGGCCCGCCACACTGTAGCCCGACTTCGTGCGATCGCCCAGATCACCGATCGGCTGCGACAAGCCACCACTGACGCCAAAGCCGATGGTCCGGGCGCTCTGGGCCGTCGCGACAGACGTGGCGACCAAGGGCAAGGCAAATAGGGTCATTAGACCCATGAGTTTCGCTGACCGCTTCATGAAGTTGCTCCTTCGAGGTGTGAGCGCAGTGCTACCCCTCGACGTTGCAGAGGTCCGCACATCACCAAGAATTCCGTGATGCCGAACACCGCAGCGCACTCATGCATGCCTCGACGGGCGTCGGGGTTTGATCCACACGCAGAACATTTTGGAGAGAATCTGATGTTTCCCAATTCATCGCTCGCTCGCGTCGCCGCGATCGCGGTGTTTGCGGCCGCCGCGCCAACGCTGGAGGCGCAGGCCGCGCGCTCGAATACCCGTGGCGTCATGTTCGGCGCGCACCTGAACGGCTCCGCGTTGACCTATGAAAAGCAGGACGCCGAATCCGGTGGTGGCGCCGGCATCGCGCTCGGCTGGGGCTTCACGCCCAAGCTGCAGGTCTTCCTCAACGTCGATGCGGCCAAGGTCGATATCAAGGTGGACCCGGGCGACGGCCAGGATCTCGATATCGACGTCGGTGAGTCGTACGCGCTCGTGCACGGCGACATCGGGCTGCGGTACTCGTTTGCCAATCCGAATCGGGCGTTCGTCCCGTACATCAGTGCGGCGTTCTCCACGCGCGCGGCCACGGCTGAGGTGCTCGGTGAAGACGTCAGCATCAGCGGTCCGGCGTTTACCGTGGGCGGTGGCATTCAGTATTTCTTCACCGAAAAGCTCGCGCTCGATGCTGGGCTGCTGTTCTCCACCGGCAAGTTCGACACCGTGAAGGTTGGCAATGTCACGATCGACGGCATCGATTCTGAACTGTCCAACTCGACGCGTTTCAACATCGGCGTCAAGTTCTATCCGCAGATTCGCAAGTAAGACAACGGCCGATGCCGACCGCCAAGGCGGACCCCGCCGCGCAATCCGTTCGCTGATCCGCGAACGGATTGTTGCCGCGGTGTCGCTGCAAATCAGCCGGGAATGGTGTCGACCTTGGTGACGAAATATTCGGATTCACCAAAGCAGGACGTGGGCACATTGATGTGCTGCTCGTAGTGCATCGTCACGCGTTTGCCACTGAGCGTCTCGATCACGTGCGCGAGTGAATCGCTGCGCACGGTGAAGTTGAAACTGTCGGAGCGAAAGCCCTTGGCAATGTCCGTGTACAGCGTGCCTTCCCACGTCTTGCACACGAATCCCTTGCGGGAAATCTTCTGCACGTATCCCGCGCGTTGACCGCTCGAGTACGACCAGCTGAGCGTGATGAACGCCCACAGGGCAAACCCCGCCATGGGCAGGCCCAGAAGCGAGGTCACGGTCAGTTTGCCCCAGTGCCGGCGCGCGAACGACCGTTTGGGGACGGCGGCCAGCGGCGCGGCCGCACCATCGAGCGGCCGGTCCGACGGCATCTCGTCGGCAGGGTCAGTCGGGCGATTCGGAGAGTCAGCCATGGCCGGAACTTGGGCTGGAGGACCCGCTCGCGCTACCTTTCCTCCCGTCCATCAGCCAAGGGTCTTTTCGTGTCGTTTTCCGCTCGTCGTCAAACCGTGACCACGCGGGTCCGTGGGGTCGCGGTAGGGTCCGGACATCCCGTGGTGGTCCAGTCCATGACCAACACCGATACGGCCGATGCTGCCGGCACCGCCGATCAGGTGGCGGCGCTGTTTGAAGCCGGGTCGCAGAAAGTCCGCATCACCGTCAACAACGACGAAGCCGCGCAGGCGGTCCCGGAGATTCGGCAGCGGCTGATGGATCGTGGGTTGGATGTGCCGCTGATCGGCGATTTCCACTACAACGGACATCTGCTGCTCACCAAGTACCCGGCCTGTGCCGCGGCGCTCGACAAGTATCGCATCAATCCCGGCAATGTCGGGTCCAAACATCGTGATGCGAACTTCACCACCATCGTGCAGGCGGCCATCGATCATGACAAGCCCGTGCGCATCGGCGTCAACTGGGGCTCGCTCGATCAGGATCTGCTCACGCAGATGATGGATGCCAACGCGTCATCCGCCACCCCGCGTGACGCGAAAGACGTGTACATGGACGCCATGCTCGAAAGTGCGTTGCGTTCGGCAGCGCTGGCCGAAGAAGTTGGACTGGGCCACGACAAGATCATCGTGAGCGCCAAGATTTCCGTGGTCCCCGATCTCGTCGAGTGTTATCGCCGTCTCGCGTCGCGCTGCGACTATCCGCTGCATCTGGGGCTCACCGAAGCCGGGATGGGCACCAAGGGCGTCGTGGCGTCGAGCGCAGCACTGGCCATCCTGCTGTCCGAAGGCATCGGCGACACCATTCGCGTGTCACTCACGCCCAAGCCCAACGGCGATCGGCGCGAAGAGGTGTTCGTGGCCCAGCAGATTCTCCAGTCGCTTGGCCTGCGCTCGTTCGCACCGCAGGTGACCGCCTGCCCCGGCTGCGGCCGCACTACCAGCACGTTCTTCCAGCACATGGCGGAAGACATCCAGGGCTATCTGCGCGAGCAGATGCCGATCTGGCGCGAATCGCGCCCCGGTGTGGTGGAGATGAAGGTGGCCGTCATGGGCTGCGTGGTGAACGGGCCCGGTGAGTCGAAGCACGCCAACATCGGCATCTCGCTCCCCGGCACGTTCGAAGAGCCCAAAGCCCCCGTCTATGTCGACGGCAAACTCTTCACCACGCTCAAGGGCGATCGGATCGTCGAGGAATTCCTCGTCATCCTTGGCGACTATGTCGAGAAGAACTACGGGGCGCTACAGCCGGCGTAGACGCCCCCGCACGTCAGCGCTCTGCCAACTCCGTCGCGGCGGCCGAAAGTTCGTCGACAATAGGCCCTGAAAAACCGATCTCACGCAACCGGTCGGCGACGCGCTGATACCAGCGCACCGTGCCCTCGCGCCCGACGGAGAACCGACCCCATACCGTTTCGGGAAACGAGGTGCGGCGCAGATCGGAGAGAATCGAGTTGGCGTTGTGCACTTTGTCAGCCGCGCAAACCCAGAGCGCGGTTTCACTCGCCAGTGAGAGCCGCTCGAGATAGTCCGTCTTCCGGTCTTCCGACGACATCTCGACCCCGTCGTCATCGACTCGGCGGTGCGTCACGGCCAGCACCGTTTCCAGCACACTCGCGCCGAACTTGCGGCCGATGCGCTCTTCGAGCATCTCGCGCGTCCATCCATCGCGCACGCAGTCCTCGATGACGTCGTGCAAAATGCCCGCGACCACGGTGTCATCGTCGCACCCATATCGCGTCAGGATGATCGCGACATTGGCGGGATGCGTCAGGTATGGCAGCCGGGTGCCTTTGCGCACCTGCTGATCATGATGTTTCGCCGCGAAGGCGAACGCATGGTTGATGCGGTCGGAATAACCGGTCATGACCGGAGTCGGCATCAGAGTGAGTCAGGCGGGAACCGCAACATACGTCGTCCGGGTGAACCAAGCCACCAGAGATTCCAGTCCGGTGCGGTCCACCTCGGAAAATGCGTCGGGGACCGACGAGTCGATATCGAGCACGGCCATCAGTTCGCCGTGTCCGTCAAACACCGGCACGACGATTTCGCTCCGCGAGCGCGGATCGCAGGTGATGTGCCCGGGGAACTGATGCACATCGGCGACCACCACCGTACGCCGTTCCGCCGCCGCCGTGCCGCACACCCCGCGGCCGAACGTGATATCAAGGCAGCCGAGTGATCCCTGATACGGACCCACACGCAACAGGCGCCCTGGTTCCACGACTCGGTAAAACCCCGTCCACAAATGCCCGAACGCGTGATGCAGGAGCGCGCTGGTCGTCGCCATCGCCGCGATCGGATCTGTGGACCCGTCAAGCAGCAGCTGTTGCAGTTCAATGACCTGCGCATAGGCCGCCTCACGCGGGATCGCACGCAGATCGGGGATAGCCGGTTCCATCAGAACTCCAGGCAAAAGACAGGCGACTGGCTCACCACTTGAGCGCTCAGCGAATTGGCCCGATGACGAGAATCAGGCGAATGTCGAGGAGCAAGAGCGCCAACCCCTGCACGATAATGGCCGTGCCAGCACCGATGCCGCCGGGCCGCGGACCGAGCTTCCAGCAGGTGAGTGCGAGGGTTGCCCCCACCATCACGTAGCCAACATCGAGACCGGTGTTGAGCCAGAGAAAGCTGACCAGCGATTGCGCGCCCGCAAAATCGCGCAGATGCAATCCACGCTGGGCCCACGCGCACAGCGCCAGGTCGACCGCGCCCCACGCCAGCGTCTGCATCGCAAAGTGCCGGAGCAGCGGCGCGTGTGTGCGACGCCACACCAGGAAGGTCAGCAACGCCGTGCCCAGCACGACGCTGGCACCGCCCCAGAGCGCCAGACGAATGAGGTGCCCTCGCTCCAGTGACAACAGGGTATCGGCCCACATGGCGCGGAGACTAGCAGCGTGCCCGTGCGGATGCGAGGGTCACTACGTCCGAAGCGATACGTCCCGCCCCCACACCAGCACCGCACGCACACGCTGCTGCCGGAGTCCGGCCTGGCGTATCACGCGGGCAAGCCAGCGCAGCGAGGTCGCACCTTGCCGCACGCAGACAATCAGGTCGGACGGTGCGTCGGCGGACGACATGCGTGCGTCAACCAGATCCAATCGCAGGTCGTACTGTTCCCCCCACTCCCGCACAGCCGTCCATGTTGCCGCATCCACGCGAGCCACGGCGGCACGATCCGCCGTCGACTCGTCGTCAGACGCATCGAGGGCTGCGGCGTGGTCCGTCGGCGCGAGCAACACATCGATGTGCGCATCGCGATCGAGTGGCACCACGTGCACCGCTTCTTCGGCCCGCGCCCGACCAGCGCGGACGTCACCCAGCGTGAACCGGGGCGTCGCGCCCAAGAGTGCAGACAGTGGCGGTGTCGTGACGGCACGCTCCACCACGAGGGCAGCCCGCGATTCGTGCGCCGCCACCGCTGCCACGCTCAGCGCCACGGCGGCCGACACCGCGACGTCATCGGAGATGACATCCGCGCGCGTCACGATATCGCCGACACCGGTCAGCGACTGATGCAGCAGCACGAACGTATCACTGGTCCGATCGATGATCGCAGAGACGCCGGGTCGCTCGCGACGGCGTCGGTCGACGTGAGCCGGACTGGAGGCGTGCGAGGGTCTCGACGACGCGCCATGCAGCAGCACCGACGCGGTGGTGATCGCCTCCACTTCGGCCAGATCACCAACCGTCGGGCGGCGCATCTCACGGACCAACACGGCGCCATAGCCCGCCGCCAACCCGATCACCAACGCGGCCAGCAGCATCGCAAACGGCGGAAGCGTCGCGCTCAAACGCGAGACAAGTGCCGACCGCTCGGCGGCCAGCAGCACAATCGTCCCTCGCGTCGCAGTGAGCACAGAATCGGTAAGGGTCACACGCTGCGACAGCGAATCGATGCGTCGAGCGCGGGCCGCCGAGATCTCGGCGGACTCCACGGCGACTGACGCAATGAGCGGACGTCCCAAGGAATCGACGCGCAGTACGCTGTCGGCGCGTGCCGAGTCCATCACGCCCGGCGTCACAAGGCGGCTCGTGGACGGCTTCGGCGCCGTGATCGTTTGCAGCACGTAGCGGGCCACGCGCTGCTCCGCGAGGCGCACCAACCGCTGGCCCAGCGCCGTCAGTTTCGCCGTCAGTGCGGCGTAGCGCGCGCCCGGTCCGCCCAGCGCCGCATGCGCTTCGCGCTCCCGATCCACGAGGTCGATACTGTCCACGAGCGCGGCGACCCGACGATCGCCGCGCAGCAGCGGTGAGTCGCCGAGTGCGCGATAGCTGTCGGCCAACGGCGCGTTCCGCGCGCGCGTGACACGCGCCATCAACTCGATGGCGGCACTGTCCGCGAGTGGTGACGGCGGGGCGCCGGGCGTGCCGGCCGCAGTGGTGCCAAGCGCAACCGCGACACGTCCGGCGCTGTCGGTTACGTCGTCGGGGCTGAGCGCCAGCGCTGTGGTGAGGCGCGCACCGGCAGGCTCGACCACCGTGTCGCGCTGTACCGCACGCAGTGCCAGACGCAACGAATCGAGCGCGCGAACGAGCGGCGCCGAGTCTGGCGCGACCGGTAGCGCGTCGATGCGGCGCTGTACCTGCCGGTCGAGTTCACGCGGGATGAGCACCAGGGCGAGCAACGTGACCATCACGCCGATGCTTCCCATGGCCGCAATGCGGACACCCTGCCGCGAGGCATTTCTGGCGCGGGCGGCAATCCACGCACTGCGCTGACGAGCCATGGCTAAATGAAACGCGGGGGCCGGCGCATGTCGCCAGCCCCCGCGGGTCAATCAATCGTGATGCAGCTTACTGAACCGTGACCTTGCCCTTCATGTTCATCGCAAGGTGCGGCGTGCAGTTGAAGTCGTACGTGCCCGGGGCGATGCCGCCGAACGAAATCGTGTACGTCTCTCCAGCGGTGAGCAGCATCTTGCCCGACAGCTCGCCCATCTGCTCCGGCATGTTCGCCATCAGCTGCGTCTTCACGTCAGCCGGCAGCGTTGCGGGATCAAACGCCACGTTGTGCGGGCCGCCGCTGACCATCACGAACTTGATACCGTCGCCGGCCTTGACCGTGATTTCGGCCGGCTCAAAGCGATAGCCCTGACCGTCGCCGACCATCTTCACTTCGTGCGTCGTGCCCGTGATCGGGGCCATTGCACCAGCCGCTGCCGGAGCCGCCGGCGCTTCCATCGCCGGAGCCGCTGCCGCCGAAGCGCCAGCCGCCGCCGTATCCGTCGCCGCCTTGTCACCACCGCCGCACGCGCCGAGCACGATCGCCGCGCTGGCCATCACCGCAATACCGAGAAACCGCATGTCGAGAGGCCTCCGAAGCCTTTTCGCGAATTGTGTCACGTATCCACAGAGAATCCTGTGTCCGCAGGGCCCTGCGGATACTTGTGAAGTTATTCACAAGCCTGTCCGATAGCAATTGGCAGGGTTGACGGCAACCTCGGGCGGGACTAGCGTCAACCCCATGCGCTCTGTTGCCAACCGCCACCATCATGCCCATCACGGCCACGACCTCACGGGTCGGGGAACGTTGGGCGTGGCACAGCGCAGACCGTAACGCGCAGCACCACTCTCGCTACGACTCCCAGGCCCGTCCCGATTGGACGGGCCTTTTTTATTGCCCGTCGTCGGCACCTTCGTTCGGCCCTCCTCGCTCTCTGAACACCTAAACAAATGCTACGTATAGCGTTACCAAACAAAGGCCGTCTCAGCGAAGACACCCGCGAGCTGTTCAACGACGCAGGACTCGAGGTCCGCTCCTCCGGTGAACGGGCGCTCACCGCGTCACTCGGTGGCGAATTCGAGGCCATCTTTGTCCGCGCCCAGGACATACCCGAGTTTGTCGCCGATGGGGCCGCCGATGCAGGAGTCACCGGTTGGGACCTGGTCTCCGAGTCGGAGCGACCGCTCGTGTCGCACCTGGATCTTGGATTCGGGAAGTGCCGGCTGGTCGTCGCGGCACGCGACGATGCGGGCGTGACATCCGTCAACGACATCGGGTCGGCCAGCAAACCCGCCCGCGTGGCCACCGTCTTTCCGCGCATCACCGCACGCTATTTCGCCGAAGCCGGTCGGCCGGTGGAAATTGTGCCGGTTTCCGGCGCCGCCGAAATTGCGCCGCACCTTGGAATCGCCGATGTCGTCGTCGACCTCACCTCGACAGGATCCACGCTGCGGGTGAACGGTCTGCGCGAGATCGCCACGGTCATGCTCTCGAGCGCGCACCTCATTACCGCCACGAACGGTCCGCGAAACGGTGATCCGGAGCGCGGACGTGAGTTCGCTGAACTGGTGACCGCCCTGGGCTCCGTCATTCGTGCGCGTGGTCAGCGCTACCTCATGGCCAATGTGCCGCGTACGGCGCTTGATCAGGTGCGTACCGTGCTGCCGGGTCTCAACGGCCCCACGGTCATTGAGATTGCCGACCATGGTCAGTTTGTCGCGGTACACGCCGTCGTCCGCGCCGATACGATCTACCGTACGATCGCGCAGCTGCGCGCGCTTGGCGCGGAAGGCATTCTCGTCACACGCATCGAGCGGCTCGTGCCATGACGGAACCCATGCTGACAGGGGCCACTGCGCTGACGCTGCGGGCGCGCGGCGACTTTGCCTCCCTCGACGCCGCGACACGCCGCGCCATCACCGATCGCACATCGTCACTCGACGCGACCATTGGCGCGCGCACCGCGGCCATCATCGACGATGTACGCCTCAACGGCGACGAGGCCCTGCGTCGATACGCGCGCGATTTTGACGGTGCCACGCTGACGCGGCTCGAGGTGCCGCGTGAACGCTGGATCGCCGCGCTCGACGCACTCGATCCCGCACTGCGCCGGTCGCTCGAACGCGCGGTGCGCAACATCGCCGCCGTGCACACCGCGTTCCTGCCGCGCGAAACGACCGTGTCACCGGAGCCTGGCATCACGATTGGCCGGCGCCCGGATGCGCTGCAGCGCGTGGGGGTCTACGCGCCCGGTGGGCGCGCCGCATATCCGAGTTCGCTGTTCATGGGGGCGATTCCGGCGCGCGTCGCGGGTGTGCAGGAAGTGATTGTCTGTTCGCCGCCGGGCGCCAACGGCGAGCCCTCGGCCGTGGTGCTTGCGGCCGCGGCACTGGCCAATGCGGATCGCGTGTTTGCCGTGGGCGGTGCTGGCGCGATTGCAGCACTGGCGCTGGGTACGGACACGATCCCGCGCGTCGATCGGATTGTGGGCCCGGGCAATGCCTATGTGGCCGAGGCCAAGTTGCAGCTCGTCTCGCAGGTGACGATCGACGCGCCGGCCGGACCAAGCGAGATCCTCGTGCTGGCGGACGACAGTGCCAACCCGCTCGCGGTAGCGCGCGAACTGCTGGCCCAGGCGGAGCACGATCCCGATGCGGCGGTGATCGCGGTGCTGTGCGGCGCGTCTGCGCCTGCGTTAGCCGAGCGCACCGAGCGTGCACTCGCCGAACTGGTAAACGGAACGCCGCGCGCCGCGATTGTGCGTGCGTCGCTCGCCGCGCGCGGCGCCATCGTGACGGTGGACTCACTCGCGAACGCCATCGAAATCGCCAACGCCTGGGCCGCTGAACATCTGTTGCTCGTGGTACGCGATGAGGTGCGGGCAAGCGCACTCGCGGCGCTGCGCAGCGCGGGGACGGTGTTTGTGGGCGAAAGCAGCTCGGTGGCGTTCGGCGACTACATGACCGGCGCGAATCATGTGCTGCCAACCGCAGGCGCGGCGCGTTGTTATTCGGGGCTGTCGACCCTCGACTTTGTGCGCTGGACGACGTGGCAGGAGGTCACGCCGGTGGCGGCCGCCGCTTTGTCCGACGACGTGGCCCGCTTTGCCGACGCGGAGGCCCTGCCGGCGCATGCCGCCGCGGCGCGCGCATGGGCACGCGCCGATACAGACGTCGCGGCGGAGGTGGAACGATGAGTGAACGGCTGGCAGTCGCGCGTGCGATCTATGACGGTCTGTCGCTGTACGATCCCAAACGTGCGCCCATCGATCTTGATCTGACCGACAATACGAATCTGTGGGGCATGCCGCCGGCGGCCGAGCGCACGTTGCGTGAGGTGCCGGTATCGGCGGTCACCCGCTATCCCACGTTGTATTCCGCAGATCTCAAGACGGCGCTGGCTGACTATGTCGGTGTGTCACCGGACATGATCGTGACCGGCTGCGGGTCGGATGACATTCTTGATTCCGCCATGCGGGCGTTCGGAGAGCCCGGCGATCTGGTGGTCAGCTCTGATCCTTCGTTTGCGATGATTCCGATTTTCGCGCAGATGAATGGACTGCGCTGGCAGGGCGTCACGGAATGCGCAGGGACGCCGATACCACAACCGGACGTCGAGGCGCTGCTCGCCACGCGTGCCCGCATCATCTATCTCTGCACCCCCAACAATCCTACGGGCGCCTTGATGGAACGAGCGCTCATCGAACGCGTCGTACGCGAGGCGGCGGGCGTGGTGTTCATCGACGAGGCGTATGCCGAGTTTGCCGGCGTGTCCTCCGTGGACCTGTTGGCGCACTCCGATCGGGTGCTGATCATTCGCACCTTGTCCAAGGCATTTGGCCTGGCCGGACTGCGCATCGGATACGCCATCGGCAATCCGTCGCTCGTGATGGAGGTGGAGAAGTCCCGCGGGCCGTACAAGCTGAACGCACTGGCCGAGCGCGTAGCGCTCACCGCGCTGCGCGAAGACCGCGTGTGGGTTGACGAACATGTCCAGCTGGCCATCGCGCTTCGTGAGCGTCTTGCCGCTGCGCTTCGGAAGATGGGGCTCGCGCCGATGCCGTCGGCGGCGAACTTCGTGTGCGTCCCGATGCGCAACGTCGTAGCGGTTGGTCAGGCACTGCGTGCGCGCGGAGTCGCCGCGCGGCCGTTTCCCGGCCTGCCACATGTGGGCGACGCGTTGCGCATCAGCGTGGGACCGTGGCCACTGCTCGAACGACTGCTGGGCGCGCTGGGTCCGGCGATGATCGAGGCGAGCGCATGAGCGAGCGAATAAGCATCCACCCGCCCACCTCATCGCTGCGCGTCACTGTGTTTGACTACGGCGCGGGCAATTTGCACTCACTGATCAAATCACTCGAAACGGAACAGACGACGGTTCGAGTCGAGACGGACTCGGCCCTCGCGGTGGCCGAAACCGACGCACTGATTCTGCCGGGAGTCGGCGCGTTTGCGCCGGCGGCCGAGCGACTGGCAGCCGGTCGCGTCGTCATGAAACAGGCGTTGGAGCGAGGGCTGCCGTGCCTCGGCATCTGTCTCGGGATGCAGTTGCTGTTTGACGGGAGCGACGAAGGCCCCGGTGACGGCCTTGGCATCATTCCCGGTCGCGTCACGCGGTTGTCTGCCGAGCGGGTTCCACAAATCGGATGGAATCGGCTGGAGGATGTGCACGAGCCACTCGCGTTGGAGGCGGCGCTGGACGTAGCCTACTACGCCAACAGCTTTGTCTGTCGGCCCGTGTCGACCGCGCTGCCCTTGGTGATGGCGTGGAGCGAACACGAGTCGGATCGTTTTCCGGCTATCGTGCGTCGCGGCGCGGTGGTTGGGGTGCAATTTCATCCGGAGAAGTCGTCGACGCCGGGCGTGCGGTTTGTGCACGCCTTTCTTGACGCGGCACGACGGCAGGCCGACGGACGGCCGGGCGCAACGCTGGGTTCCTCGCTGGAGGGTGGATGATTGTGATTCCCGCAGTCGATCTGCGCGGCGGCTACTGCGTGCAGTTGGTGGGTGGCGAGTACAACGACGAACGCGTGCGGCTGGACGATCCCGCTGCGGTGGCGCGGGAGTGGGCGCGCATCGGTTTTTCGCGCGTGCACGTCGTGGATCTGGACGCGGCGACGGGTCGCGGGAGCAATGCCGACACCATCCGGGAGATTCTGCGCGATGCGTACGTTCCCGTGCAGGTTGGCGGTGGCATTCGGCACGAGTCGCAGATTGAGCGCGCACTCGACGATGGCGCGTCGTGGGTGGTGGTGGGAACGCGCGCCATCGAAGACGACGACTGGCGTGGTGAAATGGCGGCGCGGTTTCCCGGCCGCCTCATCATTGCCGCCGACGTACGCGAACGTCTCGTGGTGACCCGCGGCTGGGCCGAAACCTCCCGACTGGACGTGATCGACTTTGTGGAGTCGCTGGCCGGCTTGCCGCTGGGCGGTGTGCTGGTGACAGCGGTTCACAAAGAGGGCCAGATGAGCGGCACCGACTTGCCGTTGATGGAAGATGTGGCGGAGGCGAGTGCGTGGCCGGTGTTTGCTTCGGGTGGCGTCTCGTCGGCCGAGGATCTGCGCGCACTCGAACACCGTGGTCTCGCCGGTGCGGTACTGGGGATGGCCCTATACACGGGCGCGCTCGATGCGCGCCGTATTGCTGAGGAATTTGGAGCATGACGGTTGTCACGCGCGTCTCGAAGGAAACCCAGATCACGCTCGCCCTGCGCGCCGGTACCGGTGTGTCACAGGTGCGCACGGGCGATGATTTCCTGGATCACATGCTGGTGGTGTTCGCCCGGTATGCGGGAGTGGATCTCGACGTGGAGGCCACCGGCGACCTGCGTCATCATCTGATTGAAGACGTGGCCATCACGCTCGGTCAGGCGGTTGCCGCCTTTGCGCCGGCCGGCTGCGCACGGTTTGGCGAACGCACGATGGCGATGGACGACGCGCTGGTGCAGGTGGTGCTCGATATCGGCGGACGGCCGTACTACCGCGGCCCACTGCCCGCGCCACTGTACGATCATTTTCTGCGTTCGTTTGCCGACAACGCGCGGACCACGCTGCACGTGCGCGTGCTGCGCGGTCGTGACCGGCACCACATCGTCGAGGCGGCCATCAAGGCGCTGGGGCTCTCGCTGCGTGATGCGCTCGCCGACACCGGCATGGTCTTCAGCACGAAAGGCAGTGTGCGTCTCGACATCACCGAGGAGTGACCGGTGCTGACGCGACGTGTGATCGTGTGTCTCGATGTGAAAGGCGCCCGCGTGGTGAAGGGTGTGCAGTTTGAAGGCTTGCGGGATGTCGGGGATCCCGTGTCGCTCTCCGAGCGGTACGAACGTGAAGGCGCGGATGAGATCACCTTTCTCGATATTTCCGCCAGCGCGGACGAACGGGCGACGCTGCTGGACGTGGCGCGCCGCACGGCCGAGCGGCTGTTCATTCCGCTCACGATCGGTGGCGGCGTGCGGACGGCCGACGATGTCGCACGTGCGTTGCGGGCCGGCGCCGACAAGGTGTCGCTCAATTCGGCAGCCGTGGCCAATCCCGAGGTGCTCACCGCCGCCGCCGATCGGTTTGGGGCGCAGTGCGTGGTGGCCAGCATCGACGCCAAGCGCGGCGCCGATGGGGTTTGGCGCGTGTGGATCAAGGGCGGGCGGGAGGAAACGCCACTCGAGGCGGTGGCGTGGGCGCAGGAGTGCGTCGCACGCGGTGCGGGGGAAATTCTGCTGACGTCGATCAATCAGGATGGCGCACGCACCGGCTACGATATTCCGCTCACCCGCGCCGTGGCCGACGCGGTGCACGTGCCTGTGATTGCCAGCGGGGGTGCGGGCCAGGCGAGTCATCTGGTGGAGGCCGTGCGTGAGGGCGGCGCCGATGCCGTGTTGGTGGCCGGCATCCTGCATGATGGCGTGACGACGGTGTCGGCGCTCAAGGACGCGATGCACCGCGCGGGCGTGCCCGTGCGTATCGTAACAACCCCCAGCCAGGTGGCCGCATGACCGCCGTGACCTCGCAGTCACTCTTGTTGCAGGCAACGGCGGAGGTGGCGCAACTGGCCGCGCGCACCGCGATGCGGTGGTATCGCCGCGATGTGCGCGTGGAGATCAAGGGCGATGGGTCGCCGGTCACGATTGCCGATCGTGAGGCTGAACGCGTGGCCCGCGAATGGCTCACCGCACGTTTCCCCAAGGATGGACTGCATGGCGAAGAGTTCGGCATCGAACGTGCCGAAGGCACACGCCGATGGATTCTCGATCCCATCGACGGCACGAAGGCGTTCGTCCGCGGCGTGCCGCTGTGGGGAACGCTGGTTGCGTGCTGCGAAGGTGATACCGTGTTGTCGGGTGCGGCGTGTTTCCCGGCCGTCGACGAGCTGATCGTCGCGGCTGCTGGTGAAGGCTGCTGGTGGAATGGCGCGCGTGCGCAGGTCTCGAGCGTGGACACGCTCGAACAATCGACCCTGCTCATTACCGACGACGTGTTCGCCGATCGGCCATGGCGTTCGGGACCGTGGCGCGAACTCGCCTCACGAGCGGGCGTCACACGCACGTGGGGGGACTGCTACGGGTATCTGCTCGTGGCGACCGGGCGTGCGGAAATCATGGTGGACGATATCGTGAACCCGTGGGATACCGCGGCGATCTATCCGCTGATCACCGAAGCCGGCGGACAGTTCACGTCGTGGAAGGGCATCGACACCGCATTTGGCGGCGACGCCATTGCCACCAATGCGGCCGTTGGCGATGCGGCGCGCGCATTGCTGCTGGAACCTGAACTGGAACCCGAAACCGTGGTTCGTCGCGATGCGGGACAGTGCCTGTGACCACGATGCGGTTCGATCCTGACACCCTCGATTTCAGCAAGAGCAACGGCCTCGTGACGGTCGTCGCGCAGGACGCCGACAGTGGCGTGGTCC
>JAGNMU010000461.1 GCA_017991005.1 Gemmatimonadaceae bacterium
CGGCCAGTGCGGTCCGTTCCAGACATGGATAATGCGCGTCATCGTGCCCTCAGGCGTCACCGTGAAATTCCATTCGACATCCATACGCGTGGTCACGCCGCCCACATGCCGATATCGCACCCAGGGCACATCGTGGTTGACCGCCATCTCCGACAGCCACCACGTGGGCCAGTTGACCACGCCGAACGGGCGGTTGGCCGCCATTTCGACAAGACCACCGCCGTCGGCCGTGTGATGCCGAAACCGCACATACCGATAGTGCGAGAGATACGCCGGCCAGTGTTCTACTTCGCGCGCAATCTCGAAGATGCGCGCGAGCGGCGCGCGCACGAGGCGCTCGTCGACGGTACGCAGCAGTCGGTCTGCAGGCAGCGCGCCGAGGTCATAGCGGTCGGGAGTCGGTCGGGTCATACGTTCCTCATGCGTCGCCGTTCGTTGTCGGAGTAGATCATCACGTGAGTCCCAGGCCGGGACGGGGCGACCAGCACGCCGTCACCCGCCACCCAAGCGAATGGCGCACCACGGGTCGCACACCAACCGCGCGTTCTATCAAGCGGGCAAGTTCGCGGCGGGTGTACCCGCGCCGGATCGACACGACGCCGTCATGCCGACTGACTGGATGAAACCCCAACGCGAACGAAGAGAGCCACAGTCCGCCGATGGCGAGCCAGCTCCGGCGGAGATCGCCGATCACGACCGCGTGCCGTGCCACTCGGTGACACTCGCGCAGCAGTGCTTCGGCCGGCCGGTCATCGAAGTGATGGAGCACCTGTGAACAGGTGACGATATCGATGCTGTGATCGGCGAAGGGGAGCGCTGTGCCATCCCCGGTGACCGCCCAGCGGCATTTGCGATGCGCGACGCGCGCGAGTGCGGTCGATACTTCGAGTCCGATCGTGTGCAGGATTCCGCCGGAGGTACCGGCTCCATGGCGGCGCCGGTGCGCGTCGCGCACCATCTGTTCGGCGGCGTGTGGGATATCGCCGAGGCCGGTACCGATATCGAGCAGCGTACGGCCTTCCGCCGCGGCGGCCTGCAGCGACCGGCGCACCTCACGCAGGATGGCCCGGCGACCGCCAAACATCCGGTTGGCCAGCGCGATGTCCCGCAACGAGCGTTCGGAGAGCGCGGGATCGACGGACGGATCATCCAGAATTTCGTGTCCGCGGCGCCGGGCCGGCGTCAGCATCACCTACCGTTCCAACTGCGCGTAGCCACCGCGGTAATACAGCAACGGACGCGCGTCACGCGCACTGCCGGAGTGCACTTCACCGATCACGATGGTGTGATCGCCCGCAGGATGGCGCGCGCGCACGTGGCATTCGATTGACGCCAGTGCGTCGTCGAGAATGGCGTTGCCGAGGGCGCCGCGGGTGAAGGGCAGATCGGCGAAACGATCATCCAGTTTACCGGCAAAGCGCCGACTGAGCGCCTCCTGCTTCGCACTCAGGATGTTCACGGCAAAGGTGTCGCACGCGAGCATCGCCGTCGCCATCGTGGCTTCGTTGGCGATGCAGACGAGGACCAGCGGCGGTTCGAGACTCAGCGACGCAAACGCGCTCACGGTCATGCCATGGTCGCGCCCCTCCGCATCGCGGGTGGTCGTGACGGTGATACCGGTGGCAAATCGTCCAAGAACCGCACGAAACAGATCAGTGTCGATGGGCATGCCGTGGAAGAGGCGGGGGAGGTGGATCGGCGGACGGCGGTGCAGCGAGGCTGCGCATCAGCCCGCCGGCAAAACGAAGGAAGGTGCGCGGCGACAAGACGGCGGACGCCGGGACAAAATCACCCGTGACACCGATGAGCAGATCGGCCAGATCACGATCACGGCCCAGCACGCGGGCGGCCATGTTCAGGAGCGCCGGCATGGACACCGCCGACCCAATCAGGCGTTCGACGCGCCACTTGCCGCCAAAGGTGCGGTGACGCGCGTGATCGTACGCTGCCAGCGTGGCGAGCGCGTCGCGCGCCTGTCCGCGCTCGTAGCTCCGCACCGCATGCACGACAAACGGAGACAGCAGTTCTCCGCCGCGCAGCGCAGCGTAGATGCCTTCACCGGTGAACGGATCGTAAAAATCGGCGGCGTCACCCACCAGCGCCGCGCCCGCCGCGAACGGGCGCTTGGCGCGCGAGGCAAACGGCCCGGTGGCGCGTACCGGTGACACGCGCACCGCGCGAGCAAACCGTGGCGCGAGACCGCTGTGGCCCGCGATCCACTCGTGCAGGAACGTCTCGCGCTGGCCGGCCATGCGTGCCGCATCGCGCGCCGGAACGACGAGTGCCACGTTGGTCAGACCATCGCCAACGGAGGCGAGTCCGACGTATCCGTGGGCCGTCACATGCATCTCGCCGAGCGAGGTCATGCCGCTGACGTCGCGATAGTGCGCAACGAGCGCCACGCGGCGCGGCCACCGCGCGACGTGCGACAATCCGAGTCGGTGCGAGACCACCGATCGGAGCCCGTCCGCACCAACAACGAGCGCCGAGGTCACCTCATGCACACCGCTCGCGTCGCGCATCCGTACGCCATTCACCTGGCCGCGCGCGTCACGGAGGACGTCTTCGACTTTGCACCCTTCGGCCACCCGCACGCCGGCCGCGCGGGCGCGCTCGACCAGGATCGTGTCGAGCACTTCACGGCGGACGCCGAGCCCGCGATCGCGAAAACCGCGAAATCCATGACGCGCGACAAACTCGCCATGAATGACATCTCCCGATGGCGCGTGCACGACCATGCCGGTGAGCGCGGACGCGCGAGACTCGAGCGCGTCGAGGGCACCCATTTCCGCGAGGATGCGCGCGCCTTCGGGACTGACGTATTCCGCACACGGTTTGGCGCGCGGAAAATGTGCGCGATCAAGCAGCACCACGTCGAGCCCGGCACGCGCACAGTACCACGCCGTGGCCGCCCCGGCTGGGCCGCCACCAACAATGATCACCTGCGCGGAACGGGGAGGCGGCGAGAGGGCCATGGCGACAACTTAACGCCGAGTACGCGGCGACCGATCCCGCTTTCTCGCGTCACTCTTACGAGCGAGCCAGGATGACGGCCAGTCCGGCGCCCGCCATCGTGCACAGCGCGTTGACCACATCGTTGTCAAGTCGTGTGATGCCGCCCACGCGCGCCGTCGGAGTGCCACAGTCGTGAATGACACGCTCCGTTGCAGACTCGCACGCCGGGCACTGCCGTCGCTCCTGAATCCACGCGCCAATGATCGTGTCGACACAGGCGCCGCCCACGCCGCCGATGGCGACAGGCCACGCATGGTCGACGGCGATCAGGCCCGTCGCCACCGCCAGTGCGGTCAGGAGCACGGCGCCGAGCAGCATGCCTCCCGTGCCCACGACGCTCACCGCGCCCGATGTTCCGGCCGGTACGCGCCCGCCTTCGCGCAGTGACCATGGCGTACCACCCCACAGCGTGCCGACCTCCGTCGCCCAGGTGTCGGCGCCCGCGGCAATCAGTGCGCCCGCGGCGAGCGTCGCCAGCGTCGTCTGCATCGACGGGGCGTACACGCGCAGCTCTTCGCCGAGCGTCGCACCCAGTACCGGGTCCGCCGCCGAGTTCACAACCGCGCCGAGTGCGGCGAGTGCGAAGACTCCGCCGTTGGCCAGCACCTGCCATGCGTCACGCTGATCGCCCTTTTCCACGATGCGGCGGGTGCGCTCGGTCTTCCGGGCCCGCCCGATTCGGGAGAGGACGCTCGAAAGCACAAACCAGCCGATCAGAAATGCGCCCCAGCTCCACGCAGCGCGCAGCGCCAGTGCGCCGATAGCGAACGCGGCCGCGGCGCCGCTCGTACGCAAGCTGC
>JAGNMU010000462.1 GCA_017991005.1 Gemmatimonadaceae bacterium
TCGACAGAACGCCGATGGCACCACGGTGCGCAATGGCGTGCAGCTAGGTGGGTTGATTCACAAAATGGGATGGCGCGGCACGACCAGCACCATTCTCAATTTCGGTGAAGCAGAGCCGTGCATCGGCGAACTGGTGGGCGAGCCGCACCGCGGACTCACGTACATGTTTCAGATGATGAACGAAGCGCGTATCGGCGTGGGTCGTGCCGGCACGGCGATGGCGTACGCGGCGTATCGTCACGCGCTCGACTACGCACGCACGCGCCGGCAGGGCCGCTTGCCCGGCGAGAAGGATCCGCTGCGTCCGCCCGTCGCCATCATCGAACATCCCGATGTGCGACGCATGCTGCTCGCGCAGAAAGCGATGGTGGAGGGGGCGCTCGCACTCATTCTCGAGTGTGCGCACCTCGTGGACATCGAGACGACCACCAGCAGCGATGCGGAACGCGACGAGGCGAGTGCGTTGCTCGAGGTGCTGACCCCGATTGCAAAGGCGTGGCCGGGCGAAGCCGGGCAAGAGTCGATCTCACTCGCCATGCAGACGCTGGGCGGGTACGGGTTTGCCCGCGAATACCCCATCGAGCAGTTCTATCGCGACAACCGGCTCAATCCGATTCACGAAGGCACGAATGGCGTCCAGGCACTCGATCTGCTCGGTCGCAAGGTCCGTCAGGATGGCGGCGCTGGCTTTCGCGCACTGCTCACGCGCATGCACGTCACCGCCAATCTTGCGTCGGCGCATGAACAGCCCGCCCTCGCGGCGCTTGGCCGACAGAGTCGTGACGCCAATACGCGCCTCGAACGCGTGACCGCGGCCCTGCTCGCAAGCAGCAGCGAAGGCGGTGAACCCGCGCGCGCACTGGCCAACGCCAGCGCGTATCTCGATCTCGTCAGTCGCACCGTGGTGGCGTGGCTCTGGCTTCGGCAAGCGGTGGTCGCATCACGCGCGCTCGGGCACGCCGTCACCGACGACGAGCGCGCCTTTTACCAGGGCAAACTGCAGACCGCCACGTACTGGTTTCGCTGGGAGCTGCCGCGAACCGTGCAGCTGGCCGAACTGCTCGAGCGTGCCGACGCCACGCCGTTCGAGATGCAGGACGCGTGGTTCTGAATCAGGAGACCGGCGTCGGTCTCAGTGGGCATCCACCGGCGCCGCCGCGCGGCGCGGCCGGCCCAGCAGCAGAATCGACGGCGAGACCACAACGAAGACGAGCAGCACCAGCATCCACGCGTCGTTGAAACTCAGCATGGCGGCTTGCTGCTGCAGTTGACCGTTGAGCGCCGTGAGTGCGGCCTGATGTGCCGATGCCGCATCCATGCCGCGGGCCAGAAATCCACCGGTGAGCAGGCGCATGCGTTCGTCGGTCAGTGGCGCCGAAGCCGTGACCGCCGAGACCAGATCGACCCGATGCATCTGCGTCATCTTGTTCACTTGCGTCGCCAACACCGCGATGCCGAACGCGCCGCCCAACTGGCGTGAGAGGTTGATCAACCCCGACGCCTGTTGAGCCTCCGTGGGTTTGATGCTGCCGTAGGCGGCCGAGTTGATGGGCACGAACAGCAGGCCCAGTCCGAATCCGCGCACCAGCAGCGCCATGCGCACATCGTCGGCGCCGGCGGCCGACGTGAGATGCGCCATCATGTACATCGAGACGGCAAAGAGCAGCACGCCGAAGGCGATCAGCACACGCGGATCAGCCTTGGGATTGCGGCCATTAAGCAGCGCCCCGCAGAGCAGCGCGCTGATGCCGGTCGCCACCCCACCGGGCAACATCACCCACCCCGTCTCCGTGGGCGTGAAGTGCAGAATGCCCTGCGCGAAGAGCGGAAAGAGAAACACGCCGCCGTACAGACCAAATCCGAGCGCAACGAACAGAAAGAGTGCCGCCGAGAGCGTGCGGTTGCGGAGCACACGAAAGTCCACCACCGGATGCGTGTTGCGCGGATGCAGCTCCCACCACACCATCGCGACCAGCGACAGTGACGAGATGATGGCGAACCGCAGAATCCAGGTATCCTCGAACCAGTCCTTGGCGTTGCCCTCTTCGAGGACGTATTGCAGGCCACCGATGCCGACCGTCAGGAGACCGATGCCGAGCCAGTCGATGTCACCCGTGTGCGCTTGACTGTCTGGCGGGTCACGCAGAAAGCCCGTCACCAGAAACGCCGACGCGATGCCGATCGGCACGTTGATGAAGAAGCACCAGTTCCAGGTGTAGTTGTCGGTGATCCAGCCGCCCAGTGTCGGCCCGAGCGTCGGGGCCACGATCACGCCGAGCAGGAAGACCGCCTGCACCAGTCCCTGTTCTTCGACGGGGAAGATCTGCCGGAGGGTGGCTTGTGCCGTCGAGAGCAGTGCCGCACCGCCCGCACCCTGCAGAATGCGCCAGATGACCAGCTCCGTCAGCGAGCTCGATGTGCCGCAGAAGAACGACGACACGATGAACAGGATAATGGACGCCGTGAGATACCGCCGGCGGCCGAATCGGGCCGCGAAAAACGCCGTCATCGGCAACACGATCACGTTGGCGAGGATGTATCCGGTGGACACCCAACCGATCTCCTCCTGCGTTGCCCCGAGATTTCCGGCCATCTGCGGCAGGGCCACGTTCACGATCGTGGTGTCCAGCACCTCCATGATCGCCGCGGTGATCAGGCCGGCGAGAATCAGCCAGCGATACCGACGGACAAACTCGGCCGCCTCACGTGCACGTTCTGCTTTGGCCGCCGCGGCCAACGCCGGTGTCACGCGAGAAACCGCCGGGCCAACTGTTCCATGCGCTCGTCGTTGTCCCGCACCGCTTCCTCGCGCAGCTCTTCGACGTACGGGTGCAGAGCGGGTTCACCCCAGTAGTACCCCGTGGCGCGCTCGGCCAACTGCGTTTCGTTCACCCGGGCGGCTTCCAGCAGTGCACGCGCGGCGGCACGATCGAAGGCCGGATCGTCCCGTTCGGGCAGGTGGTAGTTGCGGCGCGGCATTTCGCCTTCCGCATCGTCTCTCAGAAACGCTCGTGACATACACCCTCGCAGTTCGATTGACGCCGCTCGCGTCGTTGGACTCGCAAGATAGCGGCATTCGCCCCGCCACCGCGCCATCACCGTTCATCCCACCCACCTTGCGGGCGCCGCCCTGGAAAGCGCAGCGTTGGGCATGCCTGCCCCACACGCATGATCCAGCGCGTCCTGATCGTCGACGACGAGCCACTCGCGCGCGAACGCCTGTCCGACCTTGTTCGGACATACGCGCCCACGGCGACGTTGCGCGAGGCCGGCAACGGCGACGCGGCGCTGGAGATGATCCAGGCCTGGTCCCCCGATATCGTGTTGCTGGACATCCAGATGCCGGCGCGCTCGGGGCTCGAGCTGGTCGAGACCGTTGGTCCCGAACGGATGCCGCCGACCATCTTCATTACCGCGCACGACGAATTTGCCATTCGCGCATTTGAAGTGGCCGCCGTCGACTATCTGCTCAAACCGTTCGATGATGAACGCTTTGGGGCGGCGTGGCAGCGCATCCTCGAACGCCACAGCACCGGAGAGCTTGTCGCCCAGGCACGCGTGCTGAGCGGCCTGCTCAACGCCGCTGGTGCGCCGGCGTCACCCGCATCCTCGGCTGGTCCGACACCCACCACGTGGACCGATCGGTTGGTGGTCCGGCAGGAGCAGCGCACGATCGTGGTGATGCTCGCGGACGTGCAGTGGATCGAATCGGATGGCAACTATGTCGTGTTGCATGCCGGCCGCGATCGTTATCAACTGCGTGAAACACTCAGCAGTCTCGAGTCGCGACTCGATCCCAACCGGTTCCTGC
>JAGNMU010000463.1 GCA_017991005.1 Gemmatimonadaceae bacterium
GTGTGGAGCTGGGACATCACGTACCTCAAGAGTCCGGTGCGCGGCGTGTTTTGGTATCTGTACTTGATGATGGACATCTGGAGTCGTCGCATCATGGGCTGGGCGGTGCATCCCGCGCAGAGCGACGCGCACGCGGCCACGCTCTTCACGACGACGTGTCACGAGCACGCGATCTCGACCGCCGGCCTCGTGCTGCATGCGGATAACGGCGGGCCGATGAAAGGGGCGACGATGCTCGCCACCTTGGAGCGACTCGGCGTGATTCCGTCCTTCAGTCGCCCACGCGTCAGCGATGACAATCCGTACTCTGAAGCGCTGTTTCGCACGCTCAAGTACTGCCCCGCCTTTCCGACGCAGCCCTTCGCGACACTCGACGCGGCACGGGCCTGGGTCACCGCGTTCGTCACGTGGTACAACCATCAGCATCAGCACAGTGCGATTCAGTTTGTCACGCCGGATGATCGGCACTCCGGCCGTGATATTGCGCTGCTCGCGCACCGGGACGTCGTGTATCAGGCCGCGCGCGCGACCCACCCGGCACGCTGGCGCGGCACCACACGCAACTGGTCGCGCACGACCACGGTGTACTTGAACGACGCACGGTCCGCGACCGAGGACGTAGTAACCAGATAGAGCTTCATACGACAACTATCTTGACACTCACCGCTCGCCACTCTCAGCTCTAAGTCTCATTTCCGTGGTTTCTAGAGTTCTGACTTCATCGGTTGTCTTGGCCTGATGTCGCAGACGTGAGACGTGAGAGGTCGTGATTGCCGTCTGACGTCTCGCCTCTCGGCCGCATCATGCCAAGACAACCGAAGAGGTCAGACATCTTGGACACTGAAGAAGTGAGAGTCACCCATCGCATTCCGGTGCTTTGGCATCGCAATTCGGATATCGCTTTCAGTCGGAGAAGAAAGTCATGAATACCATTCGAATACCGTTCGTGGTACTCATGCTCTCTGCGCTCAGCACGTGCGGAGCGTTCGATGAGGAATTCACGATTCGCGCCGATGACGTCGTCGTGACCCCGGACGGGAGCCCGGGCTATGCATCAATCCGCCTGGTGGGCACCGTATTCAACGGGTGCGGCCGACTCAAGCGGGTTGAAAAGTCGGGTCGGCAGGACACGCTGTTTCGTCGGATGATTGGGGAGTCCCGGTCGGGCAACTGTACACAGCGGCCGGAATCGGTCGAGTATCGCGAAGTCGTGGCCAGCTCGCCGGCGCGGACGGTGGTGTACGTGGTGTTGCAGGGTGACGGGAGTCGGTTGATCAGGAGGGTCACGCTGCCGCTGCCGTGAGCGCGGATCTTGGTCGCCCGGGGGAGAGTCTCACCTCCGTGGTTTCTAGAGTTCTGACCTCTTCGGTTGTCTTGGCCCGATGCTGCCGACGTGAGACGTAAGAGGGCCTGATAGCCGTCTGACGTCTCGGCTCTCGGCGGCACCTGGCCAAGACAACCGAAGAGGTCAGAACTTTAGAAACTGAAGAATGGAGACTGAACGGGCCGGGGGTCGGCGGGGGGCTGGATAGTGGATAAATTTCCCTTATGACCACCATCAAACAGTCCGATTTCATCCAGTCGGTCGCCGACGCTCTCCAGCACATCTCGTACTACCACCCCCTCGATTACATCACGGCGCTGGCCGCGGCCTACGAGCGGGAGCAAGGCCCGGCTGCCAAGGATGCCATCGCGCAGATTCTCACCAATTCGCGGATGTGCGCCGAGGGTCATCGCCCCATCTGTCAGGATACCGGCATTGTCGTCGTGTTCCTGAAAGTCGGCATGAATGTCCGGTGGGATGCGACGATGTCGGTGCAGGAGATGGTCAACGAAGGGGTTCGGCGGGCGTACCTGTTGCCCGAGAACGTGCTGCGCGCCTCGATCGTGTCGGATCCGGCGTTTTCGCGCAAGAATACCCGTGACAACACGCCGGCGGTGGTGCACTGCGAGATCGTCCCGGGTGATACGGTCGAGGTAAAGCTTGCGGCCAAGGGCGGCGGCTCGGAGAACAAGTCCAAGTTTGCGATGCTCAATCCCAGCGATTCCATTGTGGACTGGGTGATGAAGACTGTGCCCACCATGGGGGCCGGCTGGTGTCCGCCGGGCATGCTGGGCATCGGCATTGGTGGCACGGCCGAGAAGGCGATGCTGATGGCCAAGGAATCGCTCATGGAGCACATCGACATGAGCGAGCTCAAGGCTCGTGGTCCGCAGAATAAGATCGAAGAGCTGCGCATCGAACTGCACGACAAAGTCAACGCACTTGGTATTGGCGCGCAGGGACTCGGCGGGTTGTCGACGGTGCTTGATGTGAAGATTTACGACTACCCCACGCATGCGGCGTCCAAGCCTATCGCGATGATCCCCAATTGCGCGGCGACCCGTCATGCGCATTTCACGCTCGACGGATCGGGGGTGGCCGAGTTGCCGATTCCGCGGTTGTCGGACTGGCCGGATGTGACGTGGAAGGCGGACGTGAACGCGATTTCGGTGGATCTCAACACACTGACGCCCGAAGTGGTGTCGACGTGGAAGGCCGGCGATCGGTTGTTGCTCAACGGCAAGCTGCTGACCGGACGCGACGCGGCGCACAAACGTATTGCGGATCTCTTTGCCTCGGGCGAAGGACTGCCGCCGGGCGTGGATTTCACCAACCGCATGATCTACTACGTGGGGCCTGTCGATCCCGTGCGTGATGAAGCGGTGGGTCCGGCGGGCCCGACCACCGCGACGCGGATGGACAAGTTCACCGAGATGATGTTGGCCAAGACGGGACTGATCGCGATGATCGGCAAAGCCGAGCGTGGTCCGACCGGGCTCGAGGCCATTCGCAAGCACAAGGCCGCGTATCTGATGGCCGTTGGCGGCGCGGCGTATCTGGTGTCGAAGGCGATTCGCGGATCACGCGTGGTGGCGTTCGAAGATCTGGGGATGGAAGCGATCTACGAATTTGATGTGCACGATATGCCGGTCACGGTGGCGGTGGATTCGGCGGGCAGCAATGTGCATGAGACTGGTCCGCGCGAATGGCAGGAGAAGATCCGGCAGTTGCCGATTCTGGCGTAGCACAGGAACGAGATGGGCACGACGGCCGCGGGCACCAGACGGTGTCCGCGGCCTTTCGTTTGCCGCGTGCGGGATTCCACCACGTTAGACGCGGCGAATGCCGACTGAAAAGTGTCGGTACCCCTGACGATTCTTCATGCATGCACGGTTTCGTCCCGCCACTTCTTCACCGCCCAGGCGACATGGCAACGTTTCGCAAGAAGCCCGTTGATGTCTGCATCGACGTTCGATCCAAGCTGGAGTACTGGCTTGGACACCTCGACGGGGCCATCTGCATTCCCGTCGAGAAGATCGCCGACGTCCTGCCCAAACGCGACGATATCACGAAGGACTCACGCATTCTCGTCTATTGTGCGAGTGGCGCACGCTCGGCCATTGCGTGCCGTACGCTGAGCAATCTGG
Organism: Gemmatimonadaceae bacterium; assembly: GCA_017991005.1. GTDB lineage: Bacteria > Gemmatimonadota > Gemmatimonadetes > Gemmatimonadales > Gemmatimonadaceae > Gemmatimonas. Next base: position 3,472 of record JAGNMU010000463.1, read on the forward strand.
GCTATCAGAAGGTCACCGACGGCGGGCCGATCGCGAAAGCGCGCGCGGACTTTGTCCCGTGAATGATGCCACGAAAACCGATCCGCTGAAGCTGCTGATTCTGGGTGGTGTGGCCGGCGGTGCAACAGCGGCCGCACGTGCCCGTCGCGTGAACGAAGACGCCGAGATCACCATTGTCGAGCGTGGTCCGTATGTGAGCTACGCGAATTGCGGATTGCCGTACTTCATCTCTGGTGATATCGCCGAACGTTCGAGTCTGCTGCTGGAAACACCACAAGGTTTTGCGCGACGGTATCGCGTTGACGCGCTGGTCAATACCGATGCGCTCGAGATTGATC
>JAGNMU010000059.1 GCA_017991005.1 Gemmatimonadaceae bacterium
CTGTAGACGTTGCTGCTCACTTCTTCGGTGAACAGCGCACGGGCATGTTCCGCATCGTCAAACCGAAAACTCGACGTGAGAAACAGCGGCACCGAGTGCTCGCGCTCGGCCGTGATGGGCGCCTGCGTACGAATGGCAAGCGTCTCAAAGTGCGGGCTGTCGGACATGGGACGGTCGATGAGGGTGCGGAGCATCTGCGCGATCCGATAAATTTAGCGGATGCCCACCACGCCATTGACTGGATCTGCATCCCCGCTCCGGGTGATCCTCGCATCGCAGAGTCCGCGCCGTCGCGACCTGTTGACCCTGATCGGCATTCCGCACGAGGTGCGGCCGGCCGATGTCGACGAGTCGGTGCATCCCGACGAAGCACCGGTTCCACATTGTGAGCGGCTCGCCCGATCCAAGGCGGCGACCCTGGCGGAGCAACATCCCGACGCGTTGGTGATCGGCTGCGATACCATCGTGGTCCTCGATGGCGACATCCTCGGGAAGCCGGAATCGCCCGACGAGGCGCACCGCTCATTGACGCGCCTCAGTGGGCGCACGCACACGGTCTTTACGGCGGTGGCGGTATCCCGACACGGCGTGACCCGGTCGGCCGTCGAATCGGTGTCCGTCACCTTTCGGCCGCTTACGCCAGAGCAGATCGCGGCGTATGTGGCGACGGGCGAGCCGATGGACAAGGCCGGTGCCTATGGCATTCAGGGTTACGGCGCCACGATTGTCGAGCGCATCGACGGCGACTATTTCGCGGTCATGGGACTGCCACTCGGACGCATGATCACGCTGCTGACGGAGCTTGGCGTCCGCTACGGCTTTGGACCGTTGCACCTCGCCTCACCCTGATCACCGCGCGCTGCGCGCGAGGCCGATGCGCTTCGGCGCTCAGCGAATACGCTGTGCCGCGTATCGCTCCTTCCAGCGCACCAGCATCGCGTGCACATCATCGACCGTGATGCGACCCATGCGATCCTGGCGATAGGTCATGTCCAGCGGATAGTCTTCGCCGGGATCACCATAGGCATCGATCAACAGATCGCGCGAGAAATCGTACGGACCGACGCGCTTGGGGTTGGTATACCCCATCAGTCCGATCACGGGTGTTCGCAGCCCGACAGCGAGGTGCAGTGGTCCCGTATCGGGCGACAAGGCAACGGCCGCGCCGTCGAGAATGGCCGCCAGTTTTCGCAAACCGCTGCCCAGCGCGGAATGCGCCATTGGCGCGTCGCGCAGGATGATGGCCTCGGCGGCCAGTTCGCGCGGCGACCGCCCGCCCACCAGCACCGGCTGCAGGCCGAACTCATTCCAGAGCAGATGACAGACCTGCGCCCAGCGCTCCGGCATCCAGTCCTTTTCGGCCTTGCTGGTGGCGATGACCAACGGCGCGATCGGCCGATCGAACGCAGCCAGGAACTCGCGCTGCCACGCTCGCTCCTCGTCATTCCATGGCGCCAGTCCCCACTCCGGTTCATGATGCGGTACGCGCAGCGCATCGAGAAATTCGAAGTACTGATCCTGCACATGCTGACCGGCGTGCGGCGCGATGGCGTGTGTCGTGAAGAGGGAGTTCATGTCGCGCGCGCGCGCGCGATCAAAGCCGAGCTTGATGGGCGCGCGCGTGAATGACGTCACCAGTCCCGCCTTGAAGTACACTTGCAGGGCCAGCACGACATCGAACGTGGTCTGCGCGAGCGCCTGACGGACGTCCCAGAAGGCTTTCCAGCCGCGCGCACGGTCGAAGGTGATGATGTCGTCCACGAAACGATGGCCGCGCACCAGCGTGGCAGGCCCAGGCTGCAACACCCACGTCAGATGGCTCGCCGGCGCGTGCGCCTTGAGCGCATGCACAAGCGGCATCACGTGCACGGCGTCGCCCACCGCGCTCATCATCACGATGCCGATGCGCCGCAGTTCGAATGGCGGCAGGGGCGGGGTGGTCGGTGCGATCACGGGCGTCGTCACGTGTGCGCCCGCGGTCTGATCGACGTCAAGGCGTCATTGCTGAAATGCGTCAGCATCGCCTCCGACACATCGCAGCCAAAGTGCGTGCGCCATTTCCGCATCGATCGGATGAGTCGGCTGACGTTGGCCTGCATGGTCGACGACGGGTCGCGCCTGGCGTCGAGGCGAATGACATCGACGTCAATGATCATCGCGGCGAGCGCGCCGTCGGTCTGGCGGGTGAGCAGGATGTTCTTGACGTTCAGATCGGGGTGGATGACGCCGACGTGTGCGAGCTGCGCCAGCAATCGTCGAGTCGCGGTCAGCGCCTCGGCACACTGCATGCCGGGGACCAGTCCGGCGGCCACCATACCCAGATCGTAGGCGTCCGGCACAAACCGCGTCACCACGTCGACGCGACAGGTTCCGAGTCCGGCGTCGTAGCGTGCGAATCCGAGCACGGTGGTGGTTGGGACGCCGGCAGCGCGGAGCTGTTGCGACATCGCATACTCGTGCGGTGCGCGCGACGGGCGCCGAAACCGATCGCCGGTGACGGGCGCCAGCAAACCGCCGTGCCACGCGTGGCGCACGACGAGCGTGTCACGACCGCTTGGCAGCGCGGCAACGAAGACCGGCGCGCGTCCGCGCAACGCACGGGGCTGTGGACCCTGCGCCGCCCATTCATACAGCGTGCCGTGTTGCTCGATCAGGCCGGCCAACTCAGCGACCAGCGGCGCATCGGCGGTGACATCGGCGCCACGGAGTTGTCGCGTCGACGGCACGCACGCCATCACCCGCTCCGCTGCCTGTTCGGCACCGCCGGGTGCCGTTCCCGGTGTACCGTTCACGTGGTCACCGTCCACACGCGCAACTCGCCGTCGACCCGCTTGACCGGGATCAGATCCGGCCGTTCCGTGACGCGAAGCGAGGGAGACACGCACTCGCGGACGGCGTCGGTGATGAGAATTTCATTGGCCGCCGCTACGCCGCACAGCTTGCTCGTGACATTCACCGTATCTCCGATGACGGTGTATTCCAGTCGCCGCGGAGAGCCGATGTTGCCGATGAAGGCATCGCCGGTGTGGATGGCAACGCCGGCGTGCAACTCCGGCCTCCCCTCCGCGCGCCAGCGGCTGTTCAACCGATCGAGCGCCTCACGCATCGCCTGCGCCGCGCGCAGCGCGCGCATGCAATCGTCGTCGTGCGGCTCGGGTGCGCCCCAATACGCCAGCAGGGCGTCGCCGATGAATTTGTCGAGCGCACCGCCGTGCGCGAACACACAGTCCACCATCACCGCAAAGTATTCGTTCAGTTGCGCGGCCATGGCGAGTGGTGGCAGCGACTCGGCCACGGCGGTGAATCCGCGAATGTCGCTGAACAACACCACCACGCGCTGCCGGTGTCCACCCAGCGCCAGCGACTCGGTGGCGTTGGCGATGCGTTCGGCTACCTGCGGCGAGAAATAGCGTTCGAAATTCTCCTGTCGCTGCGCGGCTTGGCGGAGGCGCGCCGTGGCCGCGTCGCGCTCTACCGCAGCGGCGGCAATGCCAGCAAACGCCACGAGAAAGTGGAGATCTTCGTCAGTGAACGCGCGGGCGCTCCGCAGGTTGTCCACGTACAGCACACCGATTGTGACATGCCCATCACCGAGCAGCGGAGCCGCCATGGCGGATCGCACCGACTGCTGCACGACCGACTCGCCGGCTGTGCGGATATCCTCGCTGGCCTCGTGCGTCAGCAGGGCGACTTGTCGCTCGGCGACACCCTGCGAGATGGCCCGCGGTACGGCGCGCAGGACATCGTCGCCGTGGGCATCACGCGCCACCTGAACTTCCAGCACACCGGCGGCATCGGGGAGCAGCACGGCCACACGATCTGCGTCGAACGCACCGAACAGGTCGTCCACGATGATCGTCAGTAAACCTTCCACGCTGGTGAGTCCGCCCAATCGCTGCGCCAGCATGACCAATTTGGCGAGTCGCTGCCCCGCCACCTCCGCGATGGCCGCATCACGCGACAGCACGGCGCGTTCGCGAATGATCGTGGCCGAGCCATCGAGCGCCGAGCTGATGACCGCAGGGCGCGGACGCGCATCGCCGGGGGATACCACGGTGAACGCGACACTGCCCAACGTGATGATATCACCGGGGCGTGCCATGCCGTCTGTGACGCGCACGCCGTTGATCCAGGTGCCGTTGCGCGATCCGAGATCACTCAGCGACAGCCCATCGACACTCACGCGAAGCGACGCATGTCGCCTCGAGACGCCGGTATCGAGGATCGGTAGATCGCAGGTCAGATCGCGCCCGGCCACCAACGGCGTGTCACCCTCGAGCACAAAGCGCCGGTCGCCCGACGTGGACACCAGAACGAACGTCACCGTTCAGCCGGACCGGGAGCGGCGTTCGCGGTCTGCGCGGCGGCTGCACGCACACGGCCAATCGCGGTGAGCAACGCGCGTGCCTTGTTTTCGGTCTCGTCCCATTCACGTTCCGGCACGGAGTCATGCACGATGCCCGCACCGGCTTGAATCGTGGCGACGCCGCCGGCGATGACGCAGGTGCGGATGGTGATGGCCAGATCCATGCGTGTGTCACCGGCGCCAATGAAGCCCAGCGCGCCAGCGTAGGGGCCGCGTCGTTCCGGCTCGAGCTCGTCGATGATCTCCATGGCGCGTACCTTGGGGGCGCCCGTCATCGTCCCCGCCGGAAATACGGCACGGAACGCATCGAGTGCGCTCGATCCGTCGGTCAGCTCGCCTTCCACCTGACTGACGATGTGAAACACGTGGGAATACCGTTCGACGGTCATGAGGTCGGTCACGCGCACCGTGCCGTAACGCGCCAGTCGTCCCACGTCGTTACGCCCGAGATCTACCAGCATGACATGCTCCGCGCGCTCCTTCTCATCCGCGAGCAGTTCTGCCGCCAGCGCGTGATCTTCTTCGGCGGTGCGTCCGCGTGGACGCGTTCCGGCGATCGGTCGAACGGTGATGCGGCCGTCGGCGACGCGTACCAGCAATTCGGGCGAACTGCCAACCAGCTCGACGCCATCGAGCACCAGATGGTACATGTATGGCGACGGATTGAGCGCGCGCAGCGCGCGATAGAGCGAGGTCGGATCGAAGTCGAGCGGCATCTCCATGCGCCGCGAGAGCAACGCCTGAAAGACATCGCCTGCGAGGATGTACTCCTTGATGCGACCGACGTCGCGTTCAAACGCCTCGCGCGTGTACCGCGACGTCGGCATTGCCGGCGCGGCGGACGGGTCGAGCGCGAGCGGGTCGAGAACATCGGGGCCGTGCAGGCGGGCAATCGTATCGTCAAGCGTGGCAACGGCGCGCGTGTGCAGCGCGGCGAGCGCGTCCTCGCCGGCGCCGGCTGGCACCGGTACCGACACGATGACGCGCGCCTGACCGCGCCAGTTATCGATGACGACCAGCGCGTCGGTGAACACGAAACACGCATCCGGCGCGTCGAGCGTCCGTGGGGGCGCGTGGGGCAGGCGCTCGATGTGACGCACGACATCATACGCAAAGAATCCCACCGCACCGCTCCAGAACGGACCGAGCTCGGGTGCGTCGACCGGCTGCATGGCACGCACGATGTCGCGGAGGTCGGCGATCGGATCGGCGGGCGTACGGGCTGCGTGCCACCCTGCCGACGCGGTCCAGTCTTCCACGCACCCGTCCCGGAGCCGCCATGCCCCCCGCGGTTCCGTACCGAGGTAGGTGTAGCGAGCCCACGTTTCGCCGCCGGCCGGTGCCGATTCCAGCAGAAACCCGAAGGCGCCCCGGCGGAGTTTGGCGTACGCCGCAACCGGGGTGCACTGATCCAGCAGGCAGTCGCGCCACACGGGCACCAGTCCGCCGGAGGCGAAACAGGCAGCGGCGCGCGAGCGAAAGTCGTCGAATGACGTCACGGAGAATGGTGCGAAGACACGTGCGGAGAATGCGTGGGGCGGGGGACCGCCGCGAACCGGCGCATGCCGCGCCGGTTCGCAAGTTCGCTGGCCTACTCGCACCGGGGCAAGCGAGTCGATAGCATTGCCCGATGTCTTCCCTCGACCTTCGCACCACGGGCGTCGATGCCGGTATCGTGGACGTGGTGGTGATCACGCCGCATCCTGCGAAGCCCGGCGCTAGAGTCGTTCGCGCGCCGTGGCGCATCCTCACCCTTCGCCGGGCCGCTGGCGTGCGTTGTACGGGCGCCTGGGAGCTCGTGCACGGCAGTATCGAGCCAGGCGAGCGCCCCGCCGACGCCGCCCGTCGCGAGGTGACCGAAGAAACCGGTTTCGCTGTCGAACGCCTCTACAGCATTACGGTGAATCCTTTTTATCTGCCCACGGCCGACACGGTGCAATTCGCCATTGTCTTCGCGGCCGTGGTGGCCGGAGGCGAACCCACCCTCGGAGCGGAGCACGATGCGCACGCATGGCACACACCAGCGGGCGCCACGCGTGTGCTGGCCTGGCCACGCGAGCATCAGGCGGTGCGCTACACCATGCACCTGCTGCGGTCGGGAAATGCTGGCGCGGCAGAGCAGGTGCTGCACATCGCCCCTCGCTGACTCAGCGGCGCCGAGGTCAGTGGCTACGGCTTCTTGGCGGCGGCGCGACTGCGTACCAGCGACCGTTCACGTTCGATGAGCTGTAGCACGCGCCCCCAGTCGGTCGCGCTGGTCTGTCCCTCGATGGTGGCACTGGTCGGCTGGAAGACATCGAGGGCGCCGTCGAACACGAGCAGGGCAGTCTGCACCTCGCGCTGCCGCAGTCGGTATTCGCCAAATCCCGGCGTCATCGGCAGCACATCGAGCGGACGAAAATCGCGCCCGGTATTGCTGATGATGAATTCCTGAGGCGAGAAGCGTGTTTCGCCCTGCTCGAGCGCGAAAAAACTCACCACCCACAGCGAGTATGACGGCAGGCGATTGCGTTCCCGCACCGCCTGGATGGCCGCCTGCTTGCTGTTCAGTTGCTCGCGCAACGCTTTGTACGAGTCGGGCGACAACAGTCGGATCACGCGCTCGTCGAGCGGAATCGCCCGCACCTGCAATCCAGACGACGGTGTGACCTTGAGCGCGATGTCGTCCTGGCGCAGCGAGCCAAAGCCCGGCGGCACAAAGTTGGGATCGAGTGTGTCGACCACCGCGCCGGTTTGTGTGGCGGGTGGCTGCTGTGCCACGACCTGACCAGTCGCACAGGCCGTGCTCAGCACCAACACCATGAGCCCGTGGCGCATCCGCCCAAACATCAGCCCTTGGTTCATCTCACGTCTCCCGGGTCGATCAGGGTGAGTCGGTCGACTCGTCCTGTTTCCAGTTTGGCTGCGCCAACAATTCCATGAGCGCCGCCGCCAGTTCATCACGTCCCCTGCCTGTCGTCGCACTGAAGGGAACGATCTGGTCGGTGTCCACACCAATGGCGGCCGCCAGAGCGGTCAGGCGTGGCCCGAGTTCGGCTGCCCGAAGTTTGTCCACCTTGGTCGCGGCCACAATGGTGGGTACCCCGAGATCCGACAAAAAGTCGAGCATCACCCGATCGTCGTCGGTGGGGTCGTGCCGCACGTCCAGCAGCTGCACCACCCCGCAAATCATCGGACTCTCCGCCAGATATCCCTCGATCAGCGGGCGCCACTCGGCCTTCCGGTCCTTGGAAATCCGCGCGTACCCGTACCCGGGCAGATCTGCCAGAATGAACGTGTTGTTGACGTTGAAAAAGTGAATCTCGCGGGTGCGCCCCGGGGTGTTGCTCACGCGCGCAAACGCCTTCCGGCGCATCAGCCGGTTGAGCAGCGACGACTTGCCCACGTTGGAGCGACCGACAAACGCAATTTCCGGATACGACGAATCGGGCCGCCACCCGCCCTTGGTCGCCATCGGCCCCAGATACTCGAGGTGCCGAATGACGAGCGGGTCGTCGGTCACGTCGGGCGCTCCGGTGTGTCGCTCATCGTGGTCACGTCGCGGAGATCCGGCACCGGGGTGCGCAGCGCCAACGCCAACACTTCGTCCATCGTCCGAACCGGATGCCAGATCACGGCCTCGCGCACTTCCGCCGGAAGTTCGGCCAGGTCCTTCACGTTCGCATGGGGCACGATCACGTGCGCGATGCGATGCCGATGGGCGGCCACGCCTTTTTCACGGATGCCACCGATCGGCAGCACGCGGCCACGCAGCGTCACCTCGCCGGTCATCGCCACATCTCCGCGCACCGGAATTCCGGTCAGCGCACTGGTCAGCGCTGTTGCCAGTGCGATGCCAGCCGATGGTCCGTCTTTGGGTGTCGCGCCCGACGGCAAATGCACGTGAATGTCGCGCGTGCGGTGAAAATCGGGTGACAGGCCGAATTGCCCCGCCCGCGAACGGACGAAGCTCAGTGCCGCGGCGGCGGACTCCTTGATCACGTCACCAAGCGTGCCGGTCAACTGCAATCGGCCACGTCCGGGAACGACGCTGACTTCGATTTCCAGCAGTTCACCACCGACGCTGGTATACGCGAGTCCCGATGCGACGCCGACTTGATCGACCAGCACCAGTTCGTCAGGATCGTGCGAGGGCGGACCCAACAGCGCACTCAAATGCTCACGCGCAATACGGGTGACGCCATCGGTCACCACGCCCGCCGCCGGTCCGCCAGCCGTGGTCCGCGCCACCTTGCGCGACAAACGCGCCAGACGACGCTCGAGGTCGCGAACGCCCGCTTCGCGCGTCCATCCGCGAATCACGGCCGACATCACGTCGGGGGCCAACTCCACGAGCTCTGGCGTAATGCCATGTGCCGTCAGCTGGCGCGGCAGGAGGAACCGCCGCGCAATCGCGACCTTCTCCGGTTCGAGGTACCCGGGCAGGCGGATGATCTCCATGCGATCGCGCAGTGCTTCCGGGATACCCGAGAGCGAGTTCGCGGTCGTGATGAACAACACCTGCGAGAGATCGTAATCGACTTCGAGGTAGTGATCGTTGAACGCATGATGCTGCTCCGGATCGAGCACCTCGAGCAGCGCCGAGGCGGGATCGCCGCGCCAATCGCTGCCGAGTTTGTCGACCTCGTCAAGCAGAATCACCGGATTGATCGTTTCGGCGCGGCGCATCGCCTGAATGATGCGGCCGGGCATGGCACCGATGTAGGTGCGCCGATGGCCGCGAATCTCGGCTTCGTCGCGTACGCCACCCAACGCCATCCGCACGAACCGACGGCCCAGCGCCTGCGCGATGGACCGGCCGAGCGACGTCTTGCCGACTCCGGGGGGACCAACGAGGCAGAGAATCGGACCGCGAATGGTACCGACGCGACCGAGGACGGCGATGTAGTCGAGGATCCGATCCTTGACGTCTTCGAGTCCGAAGTGATCACCGTCGAGAATGGCGCGGGCGTGCTCCAGATCGATGGTGTCATCGCTGCGGGCTTTCCACGGCAGGCCGAGGACCCAGTCGAGCCAGCCACGGGCAACGGCGGCATCGGGTGACATGGGCGAGCTTCGGCGCAACTTGCGGAGCTCGCGCTGCGCGCGGAGCGCCACGGGTTCGGGCAGTCCGCGCTCAACCACCTGGCGCGCCATGTCCTCGCCTTCATCGCCGTCGTCGGAGCCCAACTCTTTGTGAATCGCGCGCAACTGCTCCTGCAGGAAAAACTCACGCTGATTCTGAAAGAGCGAGCCGCGCACCTGCTCGTCGATCTTGCGTTCCAACTTGAGCAGTTCGAGTTCCGAGCCGAGCAGTTCGACCAGACGCTCACCCAGGGTGTCGAGTGTCGGCGCATCGAGCAGGCGCTGGCGCTGTTCGATGGTGACGTGCAAATGCGCAGCGATCCCAAAGGCCACGCGCTCTTCGTCGTCGAGACCCTGCAGCAGACCCACCACTTCGGGCGGCAGGCGCCGCTGCAGTCCGGCGTACTCTTCGAACAAGGTGAGTGCGTGGCGAATGCGTGCGGTCGTGGCGTCGCTGGCCGTGTGGGCGAGCGGAAACGGCACGACCTGCGCCTCAAACAGCGGACTGCCCTTGCTCGTGGAGTAGCGCTGGACCTTCACGCGCGACATGCCTTCCACGAGAATCTTGGTCGTGCCGCCGGTCAGTCGGGTGACCTGCTGCAGACGGCCGATGACACCCACGCGATGCAAGTCGGCGGCGGCTGGCGTGTGCACGTCGGCCGACCGCTGCGTGACGATCAGGATTTCTTTGGACCCCTCGGTGGCTTCGGCGACCGCCGCCAGTGATCCGGCGCGTCCGATCAGGAGGGGCATGGCGACGTGGGGGAACAACACCACATCGCGAAGCGGGAGGACCGGGAGGCGCTCACGAACACGTTCGCGAGCGCGCTTGACGGCGGTCTTCGGGGGTTGACGCGGACTCAGGCTTCCTTCTTCTGGCGCTTGGGCGCGATCTCGAGGAGTGGCGGCCCGCCCGTATTGACGGAGGCCTCGGTCACGCGGACCTCGACGACATCGTCCCGGGTGGGCAGGTCGAACATGGTGTCCATCAGCGTTTCTTCGAGGATTGCGCGCAGTCCGCGCGCACCCGTGCCTCGCTTGAGCGCCTTGGAGGCCACCGCGCGGAGTGCCGATTCCTCGAAGGTGATCTTGACCTCTTCAAGGTCGAACAACCGCTGGTACTGCTTGGTCAGCGCGTTCTTGGGCTCCTTGAGAATCTGTACGAGTGACTCCTCGTCCAGCGCCTCGAGTGGCACACACACCGGCAAACGCCCGACGAGTTCCGGAATGATGCCGAACCGCAGCAAGTCATCGGGTTCGACTTCGGCGAACGGCGTCTTGGGCGTGGTCTTCGAGATCGGCTTGACCTTCGCGTCGCCCTTTTCGCTGAACCCAATCTGACGACGGCCCGTGCGGGCTTCGATGATCTTTTCCAGACCGTCAAACGCGCCGCCGCAAATGAACAGGATATCCTTGGTGTTGATCTGGATGTATTCCTGCTGCGGATGCTTGCGGCCACCCTGCGGCGGCACACTGGCGACCGTGCCCTCGAGAATCTTGAGCAGTGCCTGCTGCACACCTTCGCCGGAGACGTCGCGCGTAATGGACGGGTTTTCGGATTTGCGCGCGATCTTGTCGATTTCGTCGATGTACACGATGCCGCGCTCGCATTCGGCGACATTGAAGTCACCGGCTTGCAGCAGCCGCACCAGAATGTTCTCGACATCCTCGCCGACGTAGCCGGCTTCGGTGAGCGTGGTGGCATCCGCGATCGTGAACGGCACGTCGAGTATGCGGGCCAACGTCTGTGCCAGCAGCGTCTTGCCAACGCCGGTGGGGCCGATCAGGAGGATGTTGGACTTGTCGAGTTCGACATCGTCCTCGCGCGCCGAACCGGCGGCGTTGATGCGCTTGTAGTGGTTGTAGACGGCGACCGACAGCGCTTTCTTCGCCAGTTCCTGCCCGATCACATACTGGTCGAGAATTGCCTTGATCTCGCGAGGCGTCGGAACTTGCGTGATCGCATCTGCGACCTCGCGCTCCTCATCTTCCGCCAGGATCTCGTTGCAGAGCGCGATGCACTCATTGCAGATGTAGACGGACGGACCGGAGATGAACTTCCGGACCGCGTCTTTGGACTTTCCGCAAAAGGAACAGCGCAGGTGCTTGTCGTGGGACATTTCGATCCAAGACAGGTGGACGGCGGGCGTGCCGAGCAGGCTACCCCTACCGTAGTTAACCCAGCCAGCCGCGCAGGGTCAAGCGAACCGAAGGTTCTGATGCCGATATGCGAGAAGACGATACCACTGCAAGTGTCGGCATCTCCCCGGCATTTCGACAGGGTTCAGCGCTGGCGGCGCGGCGCTGTGGGGCATACCCTAGAGCCGTGAGACTGTCCCCGCCTTTCTCCCTGTCGTCCCCATGTGGCCGTTCAAGCTCTTTCTGCTGATACACGTCACCACGGGCGCCGTCGGCCTCGTGCTGTTCTGGGTGCCCGTCATTGGCCGCAAGGGCGGGGCCAACCATCGCACGTACGGCCGCGCCTTTTCCTACCTGATGCTTGTGACGGCGAGCATGGCCTTCGGGATGGGGCTGTGTACCATCCTGTATCCGGTCGAGACCCATCCGCACCTGACGCAGGCCGCCAGCTGGATTCAAGGGATATTCGGCTGGATGATGCTCTATCTGGCCATCCTGACCGTCAGCCTGGTGTGGCACGGATTGGTGACCGTCCGCAACAAACGGGAGCACTTGGCAAACCGCCGCTGGCCGAATGTCGCGCTCAACGTGGCCGTGATCGTGTCGGCGCTCAACTGCGCCTGGCGAGGCTGGTTGATCGACGAGACACTCATGATGGGCATTGCCGTGGTGGGTGTCGCGTCCGGACTGACAAACCTCTGGTTCATTTACACCGCCGCACCGTCCAAGATCACGTACCAGCTCGAGCACGTCAAAGCGGCAGTCGGTGCGGGCATTTCCGTCTATACCGCCTTCATGGCCTTCGGATTCGTCCGGCTGATGCCGTCCAACGCGCTCAACCCCAAGATGTGGTCCATCCCGCTGGTCGTTGGACTGGCGATCATCATCTATCACCAGATGCGTATTCGCCTGTCACAGCGCCGGCCAGCACCCGCCGCGGCGCAGCGCGTGTGAGGCTCGGTTGAAGCCCGCGACTGTTCGGTGGACCGCGTGACAGTCGCTACCGAAGGCACTCGTCCGTCGGCGCTCTGGCGGCCGCCGGCCCCGCAGCCGCGCGCGCCGGTCACGTCGCTCCTGCGCCTGCTCTGGCGCCGCGAAAAGGATCTGCTCAGCCTCCTGCCGGACCTCGCCTATCGCGAGATGATCACGCCGCTCGGCCAGTCGCGCCGCGGCATTCTGCTCATCAATGACCCGGCGCTGGTCAATCGCATTCTCACCGATCACGACACGTTCCCCAAGAATGATCTCTTCGTCGAGGCCCTCGAAGATCTCGTCGGGAATTCGATGTTCGTGACGAGCGGCGATACGTGGCGGCGGCAGCGCAAGATGGTCGACCCCGCATTCTCGCACATCCGCATCAATCGCGCGTTCGACTTCATGGTGGCTGCGGTCGATGACTACGAGCGCCGACTCGATGCGCTGGCCACGTCGGGCGCGGAGTTTTCGCTCGACGCCGCGATGAGTCATCTCACGGCGGACGTCATCACGCGGACAATCTTTTCGGTGCCGCTCGAGGGACAAACCTCGAATGAGGTCTTCGAAGACTTCATGCGCTTTGAACGGCAGGTGGGCAGTATCGACATCAAGCGTCTGCTCATCGACAAGCCATGGTCGCCGGCGAAGCAGCCGGACGCCGTTCGCAAAGCCTGTGCGCGGATCCGCATGCACCTCGGCACGATGCTCGACGCGCGACTGCAGCATCCGGAATACGACGATATCGCCGGCGCCATTCTCGAAGCGCGCGACACGGATACCGGCGCGGCGTTCACTCGAGAAGAACTGATCGATCAATTGGGCGTCTTTTTTCTCGCGGGTCACGAAACGACGGCGAGTTCACTGACCTGGGTCTTCTACATTCTCGCGCAGCGCCCCGATGTTGTCGCGCGCATCCGTGCGGAAGTGGAAGAGGTGTGTGGTGACGGACCGGTGCTGCTCGAGCACACCAAACGGCTGCCGTACATCCGCAATATGTTCCGCGAGACATTGCGCCTCTATCCGCCCATCACGTTCCTGCCGCGCGTTGCGGCCAAGGATACGGAGATCGCGGGACGCCGCGTCAAACGCGGAACGATGCTGATGATCGCGCCGTGGAGCATGCACCGCCATCAGAAGCTGTGGGTAGACCCGGACCGATTCGACCCGGACCGGTTTCTTCCGGAGCGCGAACACGAGATGACGCCCGGTGCGTACATCCCCTTTGGCGCCGGTCCGCGCGTGTGCGTAGGCGCAGCGTTCGCGACCATCGAAACGGCGCTGATCATTGCGCGGTTCGCGCGGCGATTCGACTTCACGGCGAAAGACGCCGACAGTGTGCGCCCGTACGCGCGACTGACAACTCGTCCGGCGGTTGAGATCCGCATGCAGGTCAAGCGCGCGTCGACCTGATGAAGGCATGAAGCCGGTCTGCATGCAAAGGTAACTGGCGTTCTTCTCGGTCCCGGCGGGGAGGAATTTGAGGGCGCGAAGCACTCCTGTTTGGGAGCTCGCGGAGGATGTGAGGGATCGGCGCGAGCAGAGGCATCGGTGAATGAAGGCTCGTTGTCGCCGCGGTCGTTACGGGGCCATTCCCAGTTCTTCTTTTTGGGAACCGCGATCGACACTCAAGTTCTTGTCAGTTCGCCCCACCGCCCACTG
>JAGNMU010000464.1 GCA_017991005.1 Gemmatimonadaceae bacterium
TTCCACGGCCGCGAGGCAAAACGCGCCAGGTGTTTCATGCAGAGAACACGTGCAGCACTCGAAGTTCGCATTCCGTATGCTCAACTGAATTTCGCTCGATAGGTTTCCGCCCGATCGTCGCTGTCACTTTCCTCAAGGCCTAGACGCATGCATCACCATCCCTCCATGTTCGGCCATCCGAAAGAGGATGCCGTTGCCGGACTGGTTGTTTTTCTTGTGGCGCTGCCACTCTGCCTTGGCATCGCCGTCGCGTGCGGCGTGCCACCGGTGTCGGGGCTCGTCGCCGGGATCGTGGGCGGCATGGTCGTCCCGTTCATCAGTCGTTCGGCGCTCTCGGTCACAGGCCCGGCCGCCGGACTGACCTCGATCGTGCTGGTTGAAGTGCAACAGCTCGGCGGGATTGCGCCGTTCTTGACCGCCGTGATGATCGCCGGCGTGCTGCAGGCTCTGCTCGGGGTGTTGCGCTCCGGTCGTTTCGCCGCGTTGGTGCCGTCTGCCGTCATCAAAGGCATGCTCGCCGCGATCGGCATCACGATCGTCTACAAGCAGCTCCCGGTCGCCCTGGGCGTGACCGGCGGCATCGCGAACGTCGCATCGGAATGGCAGATGGGCTCCACCGTGCTCGCGGTGGTGTCGCTGCTCATTCTGTATGGATGGAAGCACACGCCGATGGGTCGCATCAAGCTCATTTCGCCGGCGTTGATTGTCGTGCTCGTGGCCAGCGGCATGGCGGTGCTGTTTGCCGGTACGCCCTCGCTCGCGCTGACACCGGCCCAGTTTGTGGATGTGCCGTTGGGCGGCGTGACGGCGTTGTGGTCGGCGCTGCCACGTCCCGACTTCTCCGTGATCGGATCGCCGGCCGTGTGGGCGGCGGGTGCGACCATTGCGATTGTCGCGAGCATTGAAACGCTGCTGTCGCTGCAGGCCGTTGACCGTCTGGACCCACTCAAGCGTCACAGCCCGCCGGATCGTGAGTTGCTGGCGCAGGGCGCGGCCAATGCCGTGTCGGGATTTCTCGGTGGCCTGCCGGTCACCGCCGTCATCGTGCGCAGCGGCGCCAACGTGACCGCCGGCGGACGTGAGCGGATGTCGGCACTCGTCCACGGCGTGTTGCTGCTGGTGGCGGTGCTCTTTGCGGGCCCGTTGCTCAATCGCATCCCACTCGCCGCACTGGCCGCGGTGCTCATCCAGGTGGGTCTCAACCTCTGCAAGCCGGCGCTGTTCACGACGCAGGTCAAGCTGGGGCTGACCCAACTGCTGCCGTTTGCGCTCACCATCACGGCCGTGCTCGCGCTCGACCTGCTCAAGGGCGTGATCGTCGGCATCATCATCGGCATCGCCTTTGTCCTGTACGAAAACTCGAAGCGGGCCGTGGTCGCGGAACGCGATGGTGCCGGCGTGTGGCGCATGCGCTTTCGGCGCGACGGCACGTTCATCTCGAAGCCGGGCATCGTCTCGACACTCGATGAGGTGGACGACGGTGAGCAGGTCGTAATCGACGGCACCGGCGAATACATCGATCACGACGTGAAAGAAGTGCTCGCCACCTTTGTCGAAGACGCGTCGCATCGCAACATCCGTGTGCAGGTCATCGGCATCGACCTCGCGGATGTAAAGGGCGGCGGCGGGCATTAACATGTCCTCCGGCGCGCATCGCGACCTGCCAGCAGATCCGGTCGCCCGAGCGCTGTCGCGGGCGCGGAGCGTGTTGCCCGATCAGGGGCCGATCGGGGTGTTCATTCACCACAACACGCTCCACGCGTTCCAGCATCTGCCCTTTCACGAGGGCGTGCGCGCGGGCGCCGACGCGCTGGGGGCCGAGCCGTACCTGACGCTGGCGGCGTTTCGCCGAGCGGCAGCAAGCGGGCGGATCGCCCGCGACGACCTCGAGATGGAAGTTGCCCGGGCGCTCGGTGATCGCGCTGGCGAACTGGTAGTCGGCACGTTGACGCGCGCGGGATTGTGGCTGGAGCTGCTGTGCGCCGATGTCGACGGTGACGATGCCGCGGGGTTGGAGTTTGCCCTGGGGGCGGGTGAGGCGCGTGAATGCGACGACCTCGCGCGGTGGGAAGCCTGTTTGCAGCGTGTGCTGCGCGGCCCGCCGCCGACGGCCCTGTTTGCGTCGCCGCGCCCGCCACGTCGACACCGCGAAGTGATCGTGGCACAGGGTGGCGACGACACCGATGTCGCTGTGCACGGTGAACTCATTCGGCTGGCGTCGGGGTTTCTCGATCAGGGTCAGGCGCACGTGGTCGTGCCCGGACGCGAGTTGGGCTTCCTGACGGCGGTGTCGACGATCTATCAGCATGGTGCCGCCGCGCCTCGCGAATGCCGCGGCGTGGAAGCGGATATGCGCGAGGTGGTGGCGCATCGCCTGTCCGCGAGCGATGTGATTCGGCAGTCGCTGCAGGCGCTCGAGGTGTCCGACGCCGATACCGACGAGTTTCTCTTTGCCACGGCACTCGCACTGCCGGGCTGGACGGGCATGTTCTCGCGGCTGGAGCGGCACCCGGAGGACAACCCGGACGGGCCGCCGGTGGCGCTCGACGAGTTTCTTGCGGTGCGACTGCTGCTCGAGCGGCGCGCGATCGAGCGCGCCTGTCGCGCGTTGGGCATGCCCACCGCCTGGAGCGCCCTGCGTGTTGTCCCACAGCCCGTCGTTCCACGCTCGCCCTTGCTGGATGCGGCGTTGCTCTGGGGCATGACCCGTACCGGCGGACTCGACGTGCCAGACATCGAGGCGCTGCCGGACGCGGCGCTGCAGCGCCTGTGGGATGAATGTTCGGTCAGCACGCCGCTCGCGCGCCGACAGATCTTTCAGGACGCCTACGAGCGCAGTTACCGTCGCATGATTCTCGACGCGATTGCCGCCCGTCGCGCGCTGACCGCCGATCCGGTCTATGAACGGCCGCGGGCGCAGTTTGTGTTCTGCATCGATGAACGTGAAGAGTCCATCCGGCGTGCGCTCGAGGAGCAGCACCCGGGATACGTGACCTTCGGCATGGCGGGCTTCTTTGGCGTCGCCATCGACTACCTCGGATTGTACGATCGCGAACCCGCTGCGCACTGCCCCGTGGTCGTGACCCCTGCGCACGAGGTGCATGAGCAACCGGTGTTCACGTCACTCGGGCGCGATCGGGCGACGCGCCGTCTGCGCGACCGGTGGCTGTCGGTGGAACGTCGCGCGCAGGCCGCGTCGCGCACCCTCTCGGGTGGCGCAGGCATGTCGTTCCTATTCGGTCCAATCTCGGCGGTGAAAACGCTGGCGCGCATCGCCGCGCCGCGCACGTCACTGCGGTGGGGCGAGCGACTGGTGGCCAGCGTCGTGCCGCGGCCCGTGACCCGGCTCTCCACCATTCGTGTGGCGGACGAATCGCTGATGGCGGGCCAGAACAAACCGGTGGGGTTTTCGCTCGACGAATCCGTGGAGCGCGTGACGGCGGTGCTCACCAATCTCGGCTTGGTGCGTGATTTTGCGCCGATCATCGTCTTTCTGGGCCACGGCTCGACGAGTCTCAACAATCCGCATGAGTCGGCACATGATTGCGGCGCGTGTGGTGGGCGCCGCGGTGGCGCCAACGCCCGTCTCTTTGCCGACATGGCCAACCGGATCGATGTGCGGGAGGGCGTGCGCAAACGCGGAATCCATATCCCGACGGATACGTGGTTTGTGGGTGCGCTGCACGACACCGCCGATGACAGCGTGAAGTACTACGATCTCGAAGCGCTGCCGCCGACGCTCTCCGTCCGTTTTGAAGAAGCCTACGCCGCGCTCGAACTGGCGCGGCGCGAAAATGCCCGTGA
>JAGNMU010000060.1 GCA_017991005.1 Gemmatimonadaceae bacterium
TGCGGCGTGTCCACGATCAGCTGCGATCCAGATCGCGTGCACGTCCGCGTCCCGGACGGGCCGTACGTTTAGCACGATGACGGGCCGCCTTGGCGCGGTTGCCGCAGGTGCCCATATCGCACCAGCGGCGCAGCCCGTTCTTGGTGGCGTCGAGAAACACCCGGTGACAGCGCGTATCGGCGCAGCGACGAACGCGATCGAGTTCGCCGTTGACCAGCGAATCGGCGGCGGACTCCACAATCGGGATGACGAGACCCGCGAACGCGTCGCCGGTGGGTACAAACGTGCGGGCGTAGGCGGCATCGGCGTACCGATCGATTCGGCGGGTGCCGGCGCTCCGGCCCAGCACCCGATTCATCTCCGCCACGGCATCGTCGCAGACGCGCACGGAGCTGCTGCCGCGCTCGGCCAGCACGCGCAGGGCCGCGCGGATGCGGCGCGCGTCAACCAGCGTGGCGGCTGCGGCGGCTGGCTGCAGCACGGCCCGTCGACGAATACCTCCGGCACGCTCCTCATCGAGCGCTCCGCTCGCTGTGAGCCACGTCAGGAGTGCATCGAAGTCGCGCAAGAGATCGCCGTGCGCAACTTGCGCGGCGGCGTCCGAATTCACGAACTCGAGCCAGAGGCGGGAGCGTGAGGGCGGCGGAGACGGCGGCCGGTCATTGTCGTCGGCCCGCCGTGAACTGGAAGTGGAGACGGGCATCTCGGCGGCTGACGTTACATGGATACGTGGCTGCGAGCAAGATTGCAGAGCGATTCCTTCTCACAATACCGCCCGTTTCGTATGACCAGCCCGATTCGCGTAGTGGTGGGTTCCGAGAACCCCGTCAAGATCGCCGCCGTACGCGCCGTGGTACTGCGCGTCTGGCCGGACTGTGTGGTCGTCGGGCATGCCGTGGCGAGCGGGGTGCCGGCACAGCCGTTTGGCGACGTGGAAACGCAGCAAGGGGCGCTCACCCGCGCGCGCGAAGCACTGGCGCGCGTTGCCGGTGCCGATCTCGGGATCGGACTTGAAGGAGGCGTCGTGGAAGAGCCGGATGGACGCATGCGAAGTTGCGCGTGGGCGGCAGTTGTCGATCGCACCGGGCAACGTGCGGTGGGCGGGTCGCTGGCGATGCCGCTGCCGGAGCGTGTGGCACGGCGCATTCGCGCCGGCGAAGAGCTGGGATACGCGATGGATGCGATCGCGCAGACGGTCGGTACCAAACACGGACGAGGGGCCGTGGGCATCCTCACCGGCGGTCTGCTCGACCGTCAGGGTGCCTACGAACCCCTCGTGATGTATGCCCTGGCGCCGTGGATCGCGCCGCAGTTCTACGCGGAGCGCTGAGCGAGGGCCGCTACGCGCTCCGCGTTCGCGACTACCTCGCCCCCGGCCGGTACACCAGCATCGGCAGATGCGCGTGGCGAATGACCTCATCGGCAACGCTGCCCAAAACGAGACGGGCCAGACCACTGCGCCCGTGCGTGGCCATGGCGATGAATCCGGCGCCGCACGCGGTGGCTTCCTGCACGATGGCGGAACCGGCTGACATGTCGGTCACACTGTGCACGGTGGTGCCGGGCGGGCACTGCGGCAGCAGGTGGCTGAGGTGATCGGAGCGCGAATGCTCCTCTTCCACCAGCACGGCCGGGTCTGCCAGAAGTGCTTCCGTGGCGAAGGGAGCCATGGAGATCGCGTGTGGCGTCGTGACGCTGAACAGGCGCAGGACACTGCCGCAGGCCTCCGCGAGTCGGGCCGCATGCGGGAGCATCCGCTCGGCAAACTCAGATCCATCGAGTGGGCAGAGTACCGGGCCGGTTGGCAACGCGGATCTATCGACCGGTGGCTCATCGCGAACGAGCAGCACCGGCGTGGTTGACCGCGCCAGCAAGGCTGTTGCGACACTCCCCAGTCGGAGGCGCTCGAAGCCACCTCGGCCGTGCGTCGTCATCACGGTCAGCTCGGCCGCGACCTGCTGACCATATTCGATCAGCGATTCGACCACCGTGCCTTCCAGCAGGACGCCCGTCACCTGACGCCCGGCCTGTCGCAGCGCCTCGACGGTGCGATCGAGCACCGCCTGATCTTCAGCACGCCGCTGCTGCACGAGGTCGGCATCATAGGCCGGCACCGCGACTTCTCCGGGTACGAACGGGATGTAAGCGCTGGGATCGTTCACCAGCACCACGTGCAACGCCGCCCCGGTGCGGCGAGCGAGTTCTGAGGCGACCGGAATGGCGCGGGCGCTGAAGTCCGAGCCATCCAGTGGCACGAGCAAGGTCTGGTACATGGATGAATCCTGGGGTGTGTTCACCGCGAGGGCCAGAGGGAGATTGCCGACAAACATGCCGAGATTTCCCGGCCTATCGTCGGGCGGACGAATTCCGCATACTGCGTTGATGACGGCCCCCCATCCCTTTCTGCTCGATGAGCGCGTTCGCTGGAGCGACGTGGACCTCGTCGGCATCATGCGATTCAGCGCGTTCACGCGGCTCATCGAGCTGGGCGAGCAGGAGCTGCTGCGCGACGCCGGCTTGTCGTACGCGAAGATCTTCGATGCGCCAACCATCTGGATGCCGCGGCGACACCTGAGTATCGAGTATTTCTCTCCGGCGCGTATCGACGACGCCCTGACGCTGGTCACGTACGTGTCACGACTTGGGGACACCTCGCTGACCATCAACGTCGATGTGCGGTCGAAGACCCGGTGGACGATGGTGGCGGCGGCGGCCATGGTTGTGGTCTGCGTCGAGGTCGACACGTTCGCCAAACGGCCGCTGCCGCGCATCATCCGGGAGTCGCTTGCGCCCTATGCGTGTGACGTCGAACAGGCGCGTGCGTGGCCGCCGCCGGTGCGCTGAGAGGCGAGAGGGGTTTGCCGGGCTGCTAACTTTCGCCTATGGCTGACAACAACTCGGCGCCCGCGGGCGCGACGGTAGGCGCGCGAGCAGGGGTGGCCGCGAGTCCCCTGCCGACGGACGGCTCGTATGTGCGCAAGGGATTCGGGCTCAAGGCGGAGGTGCAGGACACGCTGGCGGCCGATTACACGGGGCATCTCGTGGACCTGCTGCGTGCGCGTGAATACACGCTGACCGCCGGTGACACGACGGTGCGGCTGGCCAAAGAGTTCGGCTTTTGTTACGGCGTTGAACGCGCGGTGGACTACGCGTATCAGACGCGCCGCAAGTTCCCCGACCGCCGCATTTTTCTCGCCGGCGAGATCATTCACAATCCGCATGTGAATGCGAAGCTGCGCGAGATGCGCATCGTGTTTCTCGCGGCGAGCGGCAAGGGGTTCGACTATACGGGTGTGGAAGCGACCGATGTGGTGATTCTGCCGGCCTTCGGTGTCACGATTCAGGACTTGCAGACGTTGCGCGAGCTCGGGTGCGTGGTGGTGGACACGACCTGCGGCTCGGTGCTCAATGTGTGGAAGCGAGTCGAGGTGTATGCGCGTGACGGCTTCACCTCGCTGATTCATGGCAAGTACTACCACGAAGAAACGCGCGCCACGGCGTCGCAGGTGGAGAAGTATCCCGGCGGCCAGTATCTGGTGGTGCGCGACATGGCCGAAGCGGAGCTGGTGATGGACTACATCGAGTCGAAGGCGGGCAAACCGACGGAGCGTCCGGCGCTCACGCGTACCGCGTTCCTCGAAAAGTTTGCCAAGTCCGCGTCGGATCACTTCGATCCGGATGTGCACCTCGACCGCATCGGCGTGGCCAATCAGACCACCATGCTGGCGCGCGAATCGCTTGCCATCGGTGCGGCGGTTGGCGGAGCGATGGCCCGTGCGTACGGCGACGCGCATCGCAGCGCACACTTCCGGACCTTCGACACGATCTGCAGTGCAACGCAGGATCGGCAGGATGCGGTCGTACAGCTGTTGGAGGAGCCGCTCGACCTGATGGTCGTGGTGGGCGGATACAACTCCAGCAATACGATTTCGCTGGCCGCGCTCTGCGCGGAGCAGGTGACCACCTTTCACATCGCCGATCCGGACGATATCGACATGGCTGCCAATAGCGTGCGTTTTCGTACGACCGGCCCGCATCACGCCGAAGATGAACAGGCGCCGTGGATTCCCACGGACGGTCCGCTGCGCGTCGGCATCACGGCCGGCGCCAGTACGCCCAACAACAAGATCGGCGAGGCGGTCGCGCGGATCTTCGCGATTCGCGGGATTGATCCCGCGTCCATCACGTAGTCCCCACGCGCGCGGGGTCAGGGGGCGCTTGCCCTGCCGGCGCGAGCACAACTTTCAAGAGACACGGGTTATGAACGGACGGTGGAGGCGCATCGCCCTGTCGTGTGCCGCACTATCGGCGGCGGCGTGCATGCCGCCGCGCGGTGGACCGCGAGCCGCCCCCGAGCTGGCGCCGCGCACCGTGCGACTGCTGCTGGTCAACGATGTGTACGTGACCGACACACTGCGCGATGGCCGCGGTGGGTTGGCGCGCGTGGCCTTCCTTCGTGATTCCATCGAGCGGGTCACAGGCCAACCAGTGTTGTTCATGCTGGCTGGCGATGTGCTGTCGCCGAGTGTGCTGGGCAAGTGGTATGGCGGCGCGCAGATGGTCGACGGATTCAATGCGGCGCGGCTCGACTATGCGGTGCTGGGCAATCATGAGTTTGACGGGTCGCGCGCGAATCTGGTGTCGCGCGTCAGCGAGTCGAAATTTCGATGGCTCTCGGGCAACTGCGGCGAGGCGGGCGGTTCACCGTTTCCCGGCGTGCGCGGCTGGGACACGGTACGCGTGAATGGCGTAAAGGTCGGTATCATCGGGACGACCCTGGCCCTGTCCGACTACCCCGCCTGGGTCGGCTGCCGCAACGTGGATGCGGCGACCACAGCGCTTGTGGATACGGTCCAGGCGCATGGCGCGGAGGTGGTGGTGGCGCTGACCCACCGCTACATGCGCGACGATCAGGCGACCCTCGCCCGCGAGCCCAGAATTGCGGTGATCCTTGGCGGTCACGATCACGACGGACGGCGGGCCACGCTCGACGGGCGTCTGCTGATCAAGGCCGTGTCGAATTCGCGCACGGCCGCGCTGGTGACACTGACCGAACGTGCAGGGCGGTGGAGCGTGCAGGACAGCGTGTTTCAGATTGGACCAGGGATGCTCGACGAACCCAGAACGGCGGCCGTTGTGGCGCGGTGGCGTGATACGCTGACACGACGGATTGGGCCGGACCGCGTGCTCGGCGTGGCGCCGGCGCCCATCAACGCCATCGACTCCATCTCCAAGCGCGAGAGCCCATTCGGTAACATGATTGCCGACGCGCTGCGGGAAGGGACGCACGCGGATGTCGCGATGATCAATTCTGGCGCGTTGCGCTTTGATGACATCATGCCAGCCGGGCCGATCACGCGGCACATGCTGGAAGGTATTTTCCTCTTCGCCGACGAAACGCGCGTCGTGACGTTTCCGATTTCGGGTGCGCGGCTGCGCGAATTGCTGGAGACGGGCGTCAGTACGCGCGGACTCGGCAATGGCCCGTATCCGCAGGTGAGTGGGGTGCACTTCGCACTGGATGCCCGTCTCCCGAGTGGCGCACGGCTGGTTGGTGATCTGCGTCGTCCCGATGGGCAGGTGATCGCGCCAACGGATACGATCCGACTCTCGTTTGTCACGTATCCGGCCTGTCGGTCGGGTGACGGGTACAAGGTGCCGGAAGCGGCGGCGGCCTGTCAGGTGAACGCATCCACTCCCACCGCCCTGCCGCGTTCGGTTGATCTCGTGGTTCAGCACCTCGAGGCGATGAATGGCCGCATCGTACCGCCGCCAATTGGTCGAGTGACGCGACTCGACCGGTAGCGACGGCCGGTGCTGCGTCGGCATGTTTGCACTGATCCACTCACTTTCACCAGGATTCCCTGTGTCCTCGCATGAAGCGCTCGTTCCGCCGTCGGCCGATGCACTCGCACGCCTGCGACTCGATGGCAAGGTGGCCATTGTCACCGGAGGCACGCGAGGGATCGGATTGGCCATTGCCGCCACGTTTGCCCGCGCCGGTGCCAGCGTGGTTGTATCGAGTCGAAAGGCTGATCACGTCGATGCGGCCGTGCGGGTACTCCAGGCAGAAGGACATCGCGTGGCCGGCGTGGTGGCCAACATGGGCACCGCTGCGGACGCTCACGCGGTGGCGGCGCGCACGGTGGAGCACTTTGACGGGATTGATATCATCGTGAACAACGCGGCGACCAATCCGATCTTTGGTCCGCTGCAGCAGGCCACCGACGAGGCGTTCGAAAAGATCTTCGGCGTGAATGTGAAGGGACCGCTCGAATTGTGTCGCACGGCGCACACGGTGATGGCTCAGCGAGGCGGCGGCTCGATCATCAATATTTCGAGCATCGGTGGTGTGTCGCCCGAGGCCGGTCTCGGACTATACAGCATGAGCAAGGCGGCGCTGATTTCCCTCACCAAGGTGATGGCGCAGGAGTGGGGGGCTGATGGTATTCGCGCCAACGTGATTTGCCCCGGGCTGATCAAGACCAAATTCAGTCAGGCCCTGTGGCAGGACGAACACATCAAACATCAGGTGCTCGATCACCAGCCGATTCGTCGCATCGGCGTACCGGAAGACATTTCGGGGCTGGCGCTGTTTCTTGCGTCCGACGCGGCGGGATACTGCACGGGCAGCGTGTATATGGCGGACGGCGGATATCTGTCGTGAGTCACGGATCCACCGTCGCGCCGGAAGAGTTGGAGCTGCTGCTCGCTACCGCTCGTCGCTTTGTCCGCGAAGAGCTCGTGCCGCATGAGGCCACACTGCTCGCGGCATCGTGGCCCGAGGCCGAGCCGCTGCTGAACACGCTGCGCGCGCGCGCCAAAGCGATTGGCCTCTGGGCGCCGTTTCTGCCCGAAGCGTACGGTGGTGTGGACCTGCCGCTCGATGCGTACGCGCGACTGTCAGAAGTGCTGGGGTGGACGCCCTTCGGCCACTACGTCTGCAATTGCCAGGCGCCCGATGTCGGCAACATGGAGCTGCTGCTGCAATTCGGCACGGACGCACAACGCACGCAGTTTCTCGAGCCGCTGGCGCGTGGTGAGGTTCGTAGCTGCTTTGCGATGACCGAACCCGAGCATGCCGGGTCGAATCCCGTGACGATGTCCACGCGCGCCGTGCGCGACGGTGAAGACTTCGTGATCACGGGACACAAGTGGTTCACCTCGAGCGCCGACGGCGCCGCGTTTGCGGTGGTCATGGCGGTGACCGATCCCGACGCGAGTGCGCCGCATCAGCGCGCGAGTCAGTTGCTCGTGCCACTGCCGACGCCGGGGTACACGCGTGTGCGCAACATCTCCGTGATGGGCGAAGCGGGTGGCGGATGGGCGAGTCACGCCGAGGTACGCTTTGACGGCGTGCGCGTGCCGGCCACCAATCTGCTGGGGCCCCAAGGTGCGGGGTTCGCGTTGGCCCAGGAACGGCTTGGACCTGGTCGCATTCACCATTGCATGCGATGGATCGGCATCTGCGAACGCGCCTTTGATCTCATGTGCCGGTATGCCGCCACGCGCGAAATTGCGCCGGGTGAGATGCTGGCCAACAAGCAGGCCGTGCAATTCTGGATTGCGGAATCGCGCATGGAGATCCATGCGTCGCGCCTGATGGTGCTGGATGCGGCGGCACGCATGGCGCGCGAAGGACAGCAGGCCGCGCGCGAGGAGATCGCGTACATCAAGGTGTTCGTCGCGGGCACGTTGCAACGCGTGCTCGATCGCGCCATTCAGGCCCACGGCGCGCTGGGCATGACCGACGATACCCCGCTGGCGTGGTGGTACCGCCACGAACGTGCGGCACGCATTTACGACGGCGCTGACGAAGTGCACAAGACGGTGATTGCGCGTCGCGCGCTCAAGCCGTATCTGGCCAGCCGCGCCGCCTCACGGGGGGCGCCGTGAAGGTGCCGTCGGACGACACGATCGATGCGCGGCCCGGTGAAGACGTCGATCCGCACGTGCTGCGCATGTGGCTCAATCGGGAACGGCCCGCCCTGGTCCCGGCGGGCGCGCGCATCGAGGTGCGGCAGTTTCCGGCAGGCTTTTCCAACCTCACGTATCGCACCACGATCCAGAGTGAGGATGGCACCCGCGCCTACGTGTTGCGGCGCCCGCCACGTGGCGTCAAAGGCGGCATCGCGCACGACATGGCGCGCGAGTTCGGTATTCTCTCTGCGTTGCATCCGCTGGGTGTACCGGTGCCAAAGCCGGTGGCACGCTGCGACGATGCGGAGCTGATCGGGGCGCCGTTTTATCTGATGGAATTCGTGGACGGCGTGATTCTGCGCGGCTCCACACCCAAGGAACTTCCGCTCGATCCGGCCGCGCTGAAGCTCACCATGGCGGCGCTGTCGAACACGTTCGTGGAGACGCTGGCGCAACTGCACGCGGTGGATGTGCGCTCTGAGCCGCTGGCGGCGCTTGGGCGTCCCGACGGCTATGTGCTACGACAGGTGCAAGGATGGACGCGTCGCTGGCATGCGTCGCGCACAGAGGATGTGCCGGATATCGAAGCGGTGGCGCACTGGCTCGCTGCGCACATCCCGCCCGAACACGGCGCTACGCTCATTCACAATGACTTCAAGTTCGACAACCTGGTCCTCGATCGCGCCACGCAGCGTCGGGTGATTGCCATTCTCGATTGGGAGATGGCTACGCTGGGCGATCCGCTCATGGATCTCGGTACGTCGCTCGCCTATTGGGTGGAAGCCGCCGATGCGCCGATCTTCCGCTCACTCGGCCTTGGCGTGACCGCGTTGCCGGGCAGCTTCACCCGCGCGCAGGTTGTGCAGGCGTACGGGGAAGCAACGGGGCGCGACGTCAGCAATGCGGCCTACTACTACGCGTTTGGGTTGTTCAAGGTGGCGGTGATTGCGCAGCAGATCTATGCCCGGCACGTGCAGGGGCTCACCTCCGATCCGCGCTTTGCCGGACTTGGCCGAGTGGTGGCGGCCCTCGGAGAATCCGCGCTGCGCGTGACGGAGTCGCGACAGGTCTAGCGGACGAGCGTCCATTCAACAGCGTTTACCACAGAGAGCACAGAGGCACAGAGGGTGACAGCGGAAGCGCTTCCTCTGTGCCTCTGTGCTCTCTGTGGTAAACGCTGTTCGCTGTACTGCTGCCATCCTGAACTATCTGGGTGAGGCGCTACGCGGGGTACACTTCGAAAATGCCCGCCGCACCCATGCCGCCACCGATGCACATGGTGACCATGCCGTAGCCACCGCCGCGGCGGCCGAGTTCGTGCACCAGTTGCGTCGTGAGTTTGGCCCCCGTCGCGCCCAACGGATGGCCAAGCGCGATGGCGCCGCCGTTCACATTGATGATGCTGGTGTCCATCCCCAGCTCCTTGATGACCGCCAGCGCCTGCGCGGCGAACGCTTCGTTGAACTCGATGAGTTTGAGATCACTGAGCGCAAGACCGGCGCGTGCGAGCGCCTTCGGCACGGCTTTGATGGGTCCGACACCCATGATGTCTGGGTCGACGCCACCCGTCGCGAAGCTGACGAACCGTGCAAGCGGTTTGAGTCCGAGTGCCTTCGCGCGGTCGGCGCTCATCACCAGCACAGCCGCCGCGCCATCGGAGTACGGACTGGCGTTGCCGGCCGTGACGCTGCCGGTTGGCACGAACGCCGGCCGCAGTTTGGTGAGCCCTTCCATCGTGGTGGCGCGCGGACACTCGTCGGTGTCGAAGACCACGTCGGTTACCTTCTTCGCTGCGCCGGTCCATGCGTACTGCTTCACGATGATCGGCACGATCTCCGGCGCAAACACCTTGTTCGCCACCGCGACTGCGGCCTTCTGCTGTGAATCGAACGCGAACTGATCCTGCTGCTCGCGCGTGATCCCCCACCGCTTTGCAACCCGCTCGGCGGTGAACCCCATGCCGATGTAGCTCTCGGTGATCTCAGGCGAGAGTCGCGCGTTGTAGCCCGACATGGGGACTTGCGACATCATTTCGATGCCGCCGGCCATGACAGTATCACCCATGCCTGCGATGATGGCCTGCGCGGCGTACGCCACCGACTGCAATCCCGACGAGCAGAAGCGGTTGACGGTGGCGGCCGACGTTTCCACCGGCAATCCGCCGCGCAACCACGCGAGTCGCGCATGGTTGAGCCCCTGCGACGCTTCGGGCATCGCGCAGCCCCACTGCACGTCTTCGATGATCGCCGCGTCGATGCCGGCACGCGCGATGGCTTCCTTCATGACAGTGGATGACAGATCCACCGGATGCACGCCGGCAAGCGAGCCGTCGGCCTTACCCCGGCCCACGGCGCTGCGCACGGCGCTGACGATCACGACCTCGGTCATTGCTGAGTCTCCGTATGTCTTCGCGGACGCGCGCTCAGTTGCGCAGCGGCTTGCCGGTCTTGAGAGTGTACGCGATGCGTTCCTGCGTTTCCTTGGTGCCGAGGAGACTGAGGAACTGCTCGCGCTCGAAGTCGAGGATATCCTGCTCGGTGACATCACGCGCCGTGCCATCACCACCGCACAGCACATAGGCAATGGCGCGACCCACACGCACATCGTGCGCCGACGCCTGTCCCGCTTCCTTCGCGGCCCAGAGCGCGTATTCGAGATTGCCCAGTCCTTCGCGACCCAGCGCGCGCACCGATTTTTCGAGCGGCGGCAGATAGCCCGGTGCCAAATCGAGGACGCGCTGCTTGGCATCGGCGATCTGATGGTCACGATTCATGCTGATGCGATCGCTCACGCGCAGATACCCCTGCGCACGCGCCTCGAACGCCGACGTGGATGTGGTCGCGAAGGCAATCAGTTTGAATGCGCGTTTGACGGCGGCGAAGTAGTCCACCTCTTCGTAGTTCATCAACTCGCCGGTGAAGCGCACCAGCAGTTCCTTCGTGCCGCCACCGCCGGGCAACAGGCCCACGCCAGCCTCGACGAGTCCCATGTACGTTTCCGCGTGCGCCTGCACGGCATCCGCGTGCAACGTGAACTCGGCCCCACCGCCCAATGTCATGCCGGCAGGTGCCACCACGACGGGGAAGGGCGCGCGCCGGATGGCCATGACGCTGTCCTGGAACACCTTGCAGGAGACGGCGATGTCATCCCACGCGCCCGCTGAAATCGCAAAGGAGACCAACGACAGATCGGCGCCCACGCTGAACGCCCGCGCGTCTTCGTTGCCGATGACCAGGCCGTTGAATCCCAACTTCTCGATCTTTCGCAGCGCGCTGTCGAGCCCTTTGAGCACGCCGTCGCCTAGCGAATTCATCTTGCTGCGGAACTCGAAACAGGCCACGCCATCGCCCAGATCGATCAGGCGCGACAGTCCATTGTCCTCGAGCACCCGTCCGCTCGCGGCAAGACCGGCCAGTGCGATGCGACCGGGAATGCCGGGAATCGGCTCGTAGCGGCCGTCGTACGTGAGGTATTCACCGTCCTTGTAGAAGCTGCCCTGGGCTGCCTGCAGCAACGGCGGGATGGACTCACCACGAGCAGCCAACTCGCTTCGCAACCACTCGAGGCCCAGCGCATCCATGATCTGAAATGGGCCTGCTTCCCAGCCGTAGCCCCATTCCATCGCGCGGTCGATGGCCACGATGTCGTGCGACAACTGCGACGCCAGCGTCAGCGTGTAGTGTGCCGCATCGAGGAGATGGTCGCGCACAAACGCGCCCTGCGCGCCGGGCAGCGCCTTGGCTGCTGGCAAACGCTGCGCGATCGGCATGCGAATGGCCTGTCCAATGTCGCCGCCTTCGAGGCGTTGCTGCGGCACGTACGTCTTGGTTTTCCAATCGTACGTGAGCGTGCCGTCTTTGGTCTTGGTATAAAAACCGCCGCCGGTTTTGTCGCCCAGTTTGCCCTGTCCGACCAGTTCGAGCATCCACGTGGGCAACGCAAAATCCTCACCGGTAGCGCCGCCAATGCCCTTGGTGACGTGCGCCATGATGTCGAGGCCCGACAGATCGCCGGTGCGGAACGTCGCCGAGCGCGCGCGGCCGATCAACGAGCCGGTGAGTCCGTCGACTTCGTCGATGGTCAAACCGTGTTGCTCCATGCGGCGCATCGTCGCGACCATGCCATACACGCCGAGTCGATTGGCGATGAAGCCCGGCACGTCTTTCGCGATGACCATACCCTTGCCGAGCGTTCGTTCGGCGAACTCACGCAGCGCCCCGATCACCGCCGGATCGGTTTCCGCCGTCGGGATGATCTCGAGCAGATGCATGTAACGCGGCGGATTGAAAAAGTGCGTGCCGAGAAACCGGCGACGAAACTTCTCACCGCGTCCGTCGAGCAGCACGGACATGGGAATGCCCGACGTATTCGACGAGATGATCGCCGAGGGTTTCATCAGCGCTTCAATGCGTGCGAAGAGCTGCTGTTTGGGTTCGGGCAGTTCGATGATGGCTTCGCAGATCCAGTCGCAGGCCGCCAGCAGTCCGAGATCATCCTCGGTGTTGCCGGTGCGGATGCGCTGCACGGCGGCGGCTTCCATGAACGAGGCCGGCTTGGACTTGCTGGCCTTGGCGAGGCCATTGCGGGCGGGGGCACTGCGATTGGGCGACGCTTTATCGGCGTCTCCTGGGATGTCGAGCAACACGACGCGGCAGCCCGCCGAGGCGGCGAGGGCGGCAATGCCGCTCCCCATCGCTCCAGCGCCCACCACGCCGACGGTCGTCACGCGCATTCGGGAATCGCTCCGAAGAAGGGATACGGAAACCTTCCGCCCGGACCGCCTCGGCGGAAGGGGTCAGGCGTCAAAAATGCGACGCTTTCGTCACGTTTAGGCCGGTCTGCACCGGTCGCCTTCGGGGCACCCGAACCCCTACGGATTGATCCAGTAGCTGATCTTGAGCAGGAGCGTATTGAGCGGCCGGGCGCCGAAGAGATCGCGCACATCGCGTCCCGGCACGAAGCGACCAGGATTGAGTGCGTCCTGCGTCCGCCCCTGCTGCCAGACCAGAAACAGGGTGCTGGCGGGGCGGT
Source organism: Gemmatimonadaceae bacterium (assembly GCA_017991005.1). Classification (GTDB taxonomy): domain Bacteria; phylum Gemmatimonadota; class Gemmatimonadetes; order Gemmatimonadales; family Gemmatimonadaceae; genus Gemmatimonas. The sequence goes on from JAGNMU010000060.1 coordinate 12,952, forward strand.
ATTCCCAGCGCACCACGGCGTTCGAGTTGAACTGCTTCACGTTGAAGCCCTTGGGCGGCACCGGGCGAAAGGCCGTGAACCGGTCGCCGTAGTCTTCGGCCCGGGGGGCGTCGAGATCGCGCCAGCCGTCAAACGCGCCCGTGCTCACGAACGGCTGCAGGTACAGCTGCATCGACAAGGTTGGGGTCGCCGTCCAGTTGGCCCGCGAGGTCAGCGTGAAGATGTGCTGATGCAGCCGCGCGAACGTGTAGTGCGTGGTGTCGCTGAAGGTGGCGCCATAGTTGCCGATCCACTGCTGGTCGTTGGTCACTTCGTCGTAGGTGAGCCCGAGTGACGTGGAGAAGCGGCTGGCGACTCGCAGATCAGCGCTGGCATCGAAGCCGCGGTACCACGAGCGACCGGCATCGCTGGTGCCGATGCGATATGCGGCGCGCGGCACCAGTGACGGACGGGGATCACCGATCAGATCAAATCGAATCCCCTGCTTGGGCGACTGGCGCAGCGCCGGGCCACCGCGCGCGCAGCTGACGCAGTAGGTACCGCCGAAATCGCTGTACGACGCGGTGATGGCGCCGCCCCAGTTGTTGTTCAGTGACCCGCTGGTGTGCACCGACAACGTCTGGGCCGACAGCAGGCCGCCGGTGGTCCAGTGCGACTCCAGCGAGGCCGTCGAAAATGCCGACCGAAGGCGTGCAGACGGCCGCAGTTTGCGCAGATCGACTTGCTGCCGGAAGGACACGTCGTTCACCAGGTTCACAAAGCCCAGATCGTTGAGTTCGACCCCCGCCGACGCATAACGCAACACGTTCTCGTAGCGCACCCGTCCACCCACCTGCTTGATGCCGGTGGAGACAACGGCGCCACCCATCGACGTCCGTGTGGAGTCGTACGCTTCGTCGTGATCGGGACGCTGGTACAGGTGCACGCTGTTGCGCTGGGTGAGTGCAATCGCCCGGGCCGACCCACGCACCTCGTTGAGCGCGGAATAGCCCATCCATTCCCATCGGTCGCGCGCAAAACGATGAAACCCCTGCAGCAACAGTGTGGTGGCGGAGCGGCGCAAGATGTCGTCGGTGGCGCCGTCGCGCTGACGACGCATATCGGTGAGTTGCATGCCGAGCTGCGATCGGCCGCCGCGCATCTCACGCAACGCACGCGCCACGAGATAGTTGGTCTGCGGTTCGATGGTGCTGCCGCCCAATCCGCGCACGCGCTCGGTGTGTGCATTGACC
>JAGNMU010000465.1 GCA_017991005.1 Gemmatimonadaceae bacterium
CGCGCATCAAGCAGCTCGGCCTCAAGGACGAGCACGAACTGCAAAGCTGGTTCATTCGCCAGATGGACCGGTTCCTCACCGCGAAGGGCCGCCGCATGGTCGGATGGGACGAGATCCTCGAAGGTGGTCTCGCCGAGAATGCCACCGTGATGTCCTGGCGCGGCATGGATGGAGGCATCGCCGCAGCCAAAGCCAATCACGATGTCGTCATGGCGCCCGGCAGCCATACGTACTTCGATCACTATCAGGCCCGTGACCGAAAATCCGAACCACTGGCCATCGGTGGTTTTACCCCGATCGACTCGGCGTACGCGTTCGAGCCGGTACCCGCGTCGCTCACGCCAGCCGAGGCCAAGCACATCCTCGGCGCGCAGGCGCAGCTGTGGACCGAGTACATCCCGAACGCCAAGCAGCTCGAGTACATGGCATTCCCGCGATTGAGCGCACTGGCCGAAGCCATCTGGACACGCAAGGACCGGCGCGATTTCGGCGACTTCATGCAGCGTATGGGACCGCATCTCAAACGGCTCGATGCACTCGACGTGAACTATCGGAAGCTCGACAATACGGTGATCAAGCAGTAGCGACTGGCGCGCCGATGGCGCCGCGCGTGTAGCGCCGCGCGGCGAGCGTTTGAATCGCGTTCGTAACGCGGCGCCAACGGCCGGCATTGTTCCGGTGTCCCATGGATATGCCCGCCCGCCTGCCCGCCGCCACACCCCCTGCTGACGTCACCTGTCTCGCGCACGCCGCGCGGGGTGGGGACATTGCCGCGCTCGGCGCCCTGTACGACTGCTTCGCCGCGATGCTGTATGCCACGGCATACCGACTGTGCGGGAACACCGAGGATGCGCAGGACGTCGTGCATGACTGCTTCGTCGGGCTTCCCGAAGCGCTGCGCCACTACGACGAGCGGGGACGGCTGGACGCGTGGTTGCGGCGCGTGGTGGTCCGCCTGGTGCTCATGCGCCGCCGCGGCGCGGCGCGTCGCCGTGAAGATGCCTTCGATGACGATCTGCAACTGGCTGGACGCGAACGAACCGACGCACTCGCCGAGCACCGTGATGTGCAGCGGGCCGTCGCAGCGCTACCCGAGTCGCTGCGCGATGTGTTCATCCTCAAGCAGGTGGAAGGCTATCGGCACGATGAGATCGCCACCCTGCTCGGCATCACCGAAGGCGCGTCACGCGTACGCCTGACACGGGCCGTTGACGCGTTACGACGCGCGCTGGTGGAACGATGAGCGAACGATTGCGCGAGGCGTTCGAGGCCGATCGCCTGCCGCCTCTGCCGCCCGAATTGCGTGACCGCGTGTTGACCAGCCGTGTCGCTGGCGCGCGGGTCATCCTGCCACTTGGCGACCCCGGCGTCGTCCCAGACGCGCGCCGCGAGTGGAGCTGGCGCGGTGTGGCAGTCGCAGCGGCGGTGACGATGATGGTGGTGCTCGCCGAAGGCGTCTGGTCACCGTCGCAGGAAGCCGATGCCGGCAGTACGGGCGGTGCAATGACCTTTGCCCCTGCGCTCGCACGCCCCGGCGAATTGGTGCAAGTGGACTACGTCCCTTCGGCGTCGCTTTCGTCCTCCACACAACTCGCGCTCCGGGCCCGCCTGCGCTCCGCGCCCCATCCGTCGTACCAGAAGGGCATCCCGGTGCGGACGGTGGCGGTGCTCACACGCGACGGTGACGGGCATTTTCGTGCGAGTTTCGCGCTTCCCGACTCGGTGGTGTATGCCGCGTTCGTGGCGGAAGACTCGTCACGCAACCTGATCGACGATCATCAGCGGCGTACATGGGAGCTGCTCACCACGCTCGATGGTGTGCGACCGTCGCTGACCGCGCTCGATCAGCGCGCGAACGATCTGATGGGGCGGAATTTTGAAGAGGGGCATGCCACCGTACGACGCATGACGGTGCTTTACCCCGATTCGCTGTCGGCGTGGAGTTTCCTCTCCTCGTTCGATTTCTGGCTTGGCATTCGTGACCGCGACACGGTGCTGATCAAACATCGCGCCGCGCTCGCGCACGCCGACAGTCAGTGGCGCCGTACGCCGAAGGTGCCCGCACCGATGCTTGGCAGACTGGCTTGGTATGCACAGGGTGTCGATTCGGCGGCCGCCGTGTACTGGCGCGCCAGACTCCTGCGCGAGGCACCTACCGCGAGTGTGGCGTTGCAGTTTCGATTGTCCGACGCCAGCCGTACGCTCTGGCGGACGCGAGACACCGCGGCCATGCTGCGCACGCTCGATTCACTGTGGTCCCAGCGCACCCCCGATCGCGCGCAGCAGATCGCCGACGCTGGCGTCTCCTACGCCGTCGCCACGGCACGCGCGCCGCTCGTGGCCACCTGGTGGGGCCGGCTGCAGCGTGTCTCCGCCGACAGCATCATGACCGCCATCGACTACGCGAAGCGCGTGAGCCGCGTGCCGTCGCTGGTGGCGCAAGGCATTGGCGCGCTACGCGCCGTGCTGCACACGCTCGAACAACCCACGGTCACCGCGCGCCATCTCACCGAAGCCCCGTCGCAGCGCGAGGACCGCCACGCACGCCGACGTCGATACGTCTTGAGCGCGCTCGGACAGGCGCTGGTGTCGTCGGGCGAACTTCGCGCCGGGCGCGACACGCTCATCCTCGCCGCCGAACGCGGTTGGGACGTGGAGAACATTCGCGCGCTTCGCCACGCGCATCTCGCATTGGGCGACTCGGCCGCCGCGTGGACGCAGCTCGCACTCGAATCGGTCGATCCGACGCTTTCAGGCGCGCGGCGTGACTCGATCAACGCCACTGCCGCAGCGGGAATTGATGCGGAGCGCTGGCGAGGTCTCGTTCGCTCCGCGTCCGAGACGTTCGCCTCACGCGTATTGGCGGATGCCGTGGTGCTGTCGCTCGGCCGCACAGCGCGCGTTCGTGACAGCAGCGGCCGCGAGTCGCTGTTGCGTGAGCGCACGGCGTCGCGCACCACCGTGGTGGTCTTCTGGTCACGCGATTGCGGGTGGGCGCTCGATGATGTGGCAAAACTGAACGCCGTGGCCGACCGCCTGCGGGCGGTGGGATCGCAACTCCTGATCGTGAGTGACGATGCACAAGGGATGACCCCGGAGCTCCGCGCGTTCCTTGCCCGTCATCGCGTGACGACCCCGGTGTATTTCGACGTCGATCACACCACCGCCAAGGCGTTCAACAACTGGGGTACGCCGTATTACTACGTCGTTGACACCGATTCCCGACTGCGATTCGCTGCCGGCACCGATCTCGAAACCGCGCACGTGCGCGCCGAGGCCGTTCGGCTCTCGGGCGCACGCTAGCTACCACGCTACCGCGGCTTCCAGGTTCCCTGCGCCACCTGTGGTACGAACTTGTCGATATTGCGCGGCGGGAACTCGATGGTCTTCCCCTGCTCGGCGCTCATGTACGCCGTCATCAGCAGCCGCACCACGTCCAATCCATCGTGGAAGGTGAGCAGCGGCTTTTCCTTGCCGAGAAACGCGCGCACGAAGTGCCGGTCTTCGGCCTCGTAGCCGTACGCGATCGCCTCGTTCACCACCACCGGCATCTGTCCGACTTCGGCGTTCTGCTTCTCCACGATGTCTTCACCCGACTTGCCCTTTACGGCGCGCGAGAAGAACAGATCGAGTCCCGATTCGAGTGAGTTCCACTTCATCGAGTATTCAGGTCCGAGCAGTTCTGCCGAGAGGCGCAGGCCGGGTCCGACAAAACTCCAGCTCGTCGTGGCTTCGCCGATCGCGATCCGTCCATCGGGCGTTTCAAACTCGATGTTCACGCT
>JAGNMU010000466.1 GCA_017991005.1 Gemmatimonadaceae bacterium
GGTCGGGGCCGATCTCCGCCAGTCGATCGAAGACCGAGGCGACCACCGCCTGCTCCTGCGCGCTGATGGCGCGCGGCGGAAAGAGGGTACCGGGCTCCGACGTGCTGACGACGATCATCGTGCCGCCCGTGCCGTCGCCCGTCCCCTCCGTGCGTGTGTCGGTACCTCCGCCGCACGCCGTCAGCGCGAGCGCAACCAAGAGCGCCCCTGCGTTCCTGGTCATGTTCGTGGTCGAGCCGTTCGGTTGCGCGACAGACGCAGGCATTGGCGAGGGGGCGGAGGGTGAACCAGGGTGCGTACAACAGCGCGCGGTAGGATGCCGAGAACGCCCTAGCGGCGCCAGAGCCAAGTGGTGTCACGAAAGTGCACTTCGTGACGCGCGACATCCAGAGCGCTGACGTCGGGCGGACCGTCACGCAACGATCCACCCGGTGTCCGCGTCACGGCGCGTGCAAGCGCCTGTTCGAGCGCCTCGGCGACGTCTGCCCACGATGGTGGTGGTGACAGCAGATTCCCGAGTGCCGCGGCGGGTGGCAGGGGCGGGTCCGCGTCTGCGGTGCCCTCCGGTGTCGAGGCGTGCCGACGTGCGGCATCGCGAATGCGCGTCTGCCGATCGGCCAGCAGGATGCTGCCGTGCTGGAGGTAGGCACCCCGATCCCGCCAGACGGCACTCCCCGCCAGTTTTGCGCCATGCACGGCGATCTCGCCCAGCGACGGGGCGGCAAAACAGACTGGCCCATCCGGCGGCATGACGCGCGCGTGCTCCGTGACCAGTTCGGCGTCCACGCCGAGCGACTGCACGGCCGAGAGCAGCACCTCGTTGATGAGCGCGTACGCCGCCTGCCATGGTCTGGACCGCGCGAGCGGCATTGTCACACTGTATGTCACTTCGGCCATATGAAGCAGCGCGCGCCCACCGGTCGGGCGTCGGACCACGTCAAACCCGGCCGCGGCAACGGAGGCATCATCGAAGCGAGTCCGAACCGCTTCGTTCCGGCCGAACGAAATGGTCGGCAATGCCCAGTCGTAGCACCGCCAGACACCGGTGCCGCGCGCGGCGGCGTCGCCGAGCAGCGCCGCGTCGACGGCCATGTTGTAGGCACCGGATGCCGGCGGTGTGCGCAGCAGGTGCCAGTCCGCCGGCATCACGGCGTTCCACGATTCGAGGGTCACGGGAGTTAAATTATCATGCTCTCCGCAAATCTCCCCGGTACTCGCCGGGCCGAGGCCCGCACTTCGAGGAAGTTCATGGCAACGCGTACTGCTCCGTCGGCGTCCTTCGCGGCTGATTCATTCATCCCGCGCCATATTGGTCCCAGCGCCGCAGAGCAGCAGGACATGCTCGCCGCACTTGGCTACGACTCGCTCGATGCGTTCATCGACGCCGTCGTGCCCGAGACCATCCGGTTCCGCCGCACGCTCGCGACCGGTCCCGCCCGCAGCGAGCCCGATGTGCTCGCGGCGCTCAAACGCATGGCGTCGCGCAACAAGGTGTATCGGTCGCATCTGGGGATGGGGTACTACGGCACCCACACGCCGGGTGTCGTGTTGCGCAACGTGATGGAGAACCCCGCGTGGTACACCGCCTATACGCCGTATCAGGCGGAAATCGCTCAGGGACGTCTGGAGGCGTTGCTCAACTTTCAGACGATGATCATCGATCTGACCGGCCTGGAGATCGCCAACGCCTCGCTGCTCGATGAAGGCACGGCTGCGGCGGAGGCAATGGCGCTGGCCATGGCCGCCAAAGGCAGCGCCACGCGCAACACCTTCGTGGTTGCCGCCGACTGTCATCCGCAGACCATCGAAGTGGTGCGCGCGCGCGCGGAAGCCCGTGGCGCGACCATCGTCGTGGCCGACACGGCGTCGATGACCATCGACGATCAGGTGTTCGGCGTGCTGCTGCAGGTTCCGGGGACGGACGGCGTGGTGGCCGACTACCGCGCCCTGTGCGAGCAGGCGCATGCGGCTGGTGCACTCGTCACCGTGGCGACCGATCTGCTGGCGCTCTGCCTGCTGACGCCACCGGGCGAATGGGGCGCCGACATCGCCGTGGGCAGCGCGCAGCGTTTTGGCGTGCCGATGGGCTTTGGCGGACCACACGCCGCGTTCTTCGCGACGCGCGACGAATTCAAGCGCCTGTTGCCTGGCCGCATCATAGGTGTGTCGCGCGACGCCGATGCGAAGCCGGCACTGCGCATGGCCCTTCAAACGCGCGAGCAGCACATTCGCCGCGAGAAGGCCACGAGCAATGTCTGCACGGCGCAGGTGCTGCTGGCGGTGATGGCCGGGATGTACGCGGTATATCACGGACCGGACGGGCTCACGCAGATCGCGACGCGCGTGCACGGCATGGCGGCCACACTCGCCGCCGGCCTCGAGAAGCTCGGCTTTGCGATCATGCACGAGAACTACTTCGACACCGTGCGGGTCGAGGTGGGTGCGCATGGCCAGGAGGACATCCTGGCGCTGGCCGACACGCACCACATGAACTTGCGGGTACTCGAGCCGAGTACGATCACGATCGCCCTCGATGAAACGACGACGTCGGCGGACATCGTGGAGTTGTGGACCGTGTTCAACGGTGGCGACACGCCGGACTTTGCGTTTGATGACGTCGCGGCCGATACCGATGTCCGGTACGACGAGCGGTTCCGCCGGGTCACGCCGTTTCTCACGCATCCCGTGTTCCATCGCTATCGCAGCGAGACCGAGATGCTGCGGTATCTCTACGCGCTCCAGGCGCGCGACTTCTCGCTGGTGCACGGCATGATCCCGCTGGGCTCCTGCACCATGAAGCTGAATGCGACGGCGGAGATGATTCCGGTCACGTGGCCGGAGTTTGGCCAGCTGCATCCGTTCGCGCCGGCGTCGCAGACCGAAGGATACGCGGCGATGTTCCGCGAGCTGGAGCAGGACCTTGCGGAGGTCACCGGGTTTGCCGGCGTGTCACTGCAACCCAACGCCGGCTCACAGGGCGAGTATGCTGGACTGCTGGTGATTCGCGCCTATCACCACGCGCGAGGCGATCACCATCGCACCGTGTGCCTGATTCCGCAGTCGGCTCACGGCACCAACCCGGCGAGCGCGGTGATGGCCGGTTTCAGCGTGATCGTGGTGAAGACCGACGGCGACGGCAACATCGATGTGGACGACCTGCGGGCGAAGGCGCAGCAGCACGCCGCGAACCTCGGGGCACTGATGGTGACGTATCCGTCCACGCATGGTGTGTTCGAGGCACGCATCAAGGAGATCACCGCCATCGTGCATGAGCATGGCGGACAGGTGTACATGGATGGCGCGAACATGAACGCCATGGTTGGGATCTCGCGTCCCGGGGACCTGGGCGCGGATGTCTGCCATCTCAACCTGCACAAGACGTTCTGCATTCCGCACGGCGGCGGCGGACCGGGCATGGGGCCGATTGGTGTGGCGCCGCAACTGGTACCGTTCCTGCCGTCGCACCCGGTGGTGCCCACTGGCGGCACGTCGCCGATCGGTCCGGTCTCGGCGGCACCGTGGGGCAGCGCGAGCATTCTGCCCATCTCGTACGTGTACATCCGCCTGATGGGTGGCGAGGGCCTCGCGTACGCCACCAAGCTGGCGATCCTCAATGCCAACTACATCGCCAAGAAACTCGAGGCGTACTATCCCGTGCTGTATCGCGGTCAGAACGGACTTGTGGCGCACGAGTGCATTCTCGACACGCGCATCTTCAAGGGTACGAGCGGCGTCGAAGTGGAAGACATCGCGAAACGGTTGATGGACTACGGCTTCCAT